>JAAYGZ010000194.1 GCA_012727515.1 Desulfovibrionales bacterium | reverse complement strand
TTTTGTTTGTATGTATGCTGTGTTATCGTAAAATTTTGTATTGTATGCTCCATGCCTGGGCATATTGTTGTCATACAATGTCAGGATAGGGCCACGCTGGCAAAGGATTTGACAATGCTTGCCTCGCGCCCATAAGTGCAGCCCGCAGGAGGAGCTTTTCCTTTGGGCCAGGGTTTTGTGCAGCTATCTGATCAGCATGAAGCACTGCCTGGACGACTATATTATGGAACGGATATGGACTAAAATTTCCCGCGCAGCCCGCTATGGATATTTACGTATCGTGCGCATCAAGGCCCCGGCAGAGTCTATTGCCATGGGGTTGGCAGTGGGCGTGTTTGCCGGAGCGTTTCCATTTTTGTCCCTGCAGATGATTTTAGCTGTAGCACTGGCTTTTCTTGTGGGGGGCAACCCTATTGCTGCGGCTTTGGGTACATGGTGGACAAACCCTTTTAACTGGGCCATTGTTTTTCCTCTTTTCTATATGATCGGCCGAGTTTTTGTTCCCGGTAATGTGCCAGCCCTCTCTATTGCAGAGTTATCCCAACTGGGTATTATAGAACTGCTTGAACGGGGCTGGCAATGGCTGCTTATCACGTCTTTGGGAAGCATAATTGTGGGCATACCCATGGCTGTTGTAACCTATATTATGACCTTGCGCATGGTGCGCATGTACCAGGCTTCTCGTGCGAAACGGCGCAGGCGCCACATTCCGTCTGCAGGCCCACATGCATAATGCGGAGAAATTTTACGCGCCTAAGCGTTCTCTGGGACAGAACTTTTTATGTGATCCGCAGATCTGTCAGCGCATTGTCGCTGCTATCCCGGCTGCACCTGATGCTCCGATTTTAGAAATTGGTCCTGGACGAGGAGCATTGACCCGGATTTTGCACAATCGGCCTGGAGCGCTTTTTGTTCTGGAAAAAGATAAAGAACTGGTTCGCTGGTTGCGCTCATGTTTTCCCAGGGTAGGGGTAATTCTTGGAGATGGGCTGCGTTTTTGCTGGGAGCAGACTGCCGCCATGCCTGGCTTGTCTCTTGTCGGAAACCTGCCCTATAATGTGGCTTCGCCTATGATCTGGGACATGGTCTGTCGGTGCCGGGGCTGGCAGAGTATGGTCTTTATGGTGCAAAAAGAAGTTGGGCTGCGACTTACTGCTCCGGCAGGATCACGAGCATATGGGGCTTTGTCGGCGTGGGTTGCCAGTTTTGCCACGCCTTCCTATCTTTTTACTGTGCCCCCGCACGTGTTTCGACCGCAGCCCAAGGTGGATTCAGCAATTGTTTGTTTTCGCCCTCATCCTGCCCCGGCCTGGAATGAACAGCAGGAATTAGCCCAGCTCCTGAAGCGTCTTTTTCAGCAGCGTCGCAAGCAGTTGGGTACAATCCTTAAGGCAGACTGGGGGGATGCGTTGCGTCTGTGGTGCGCTGAGCATGACGTGGATCGCACAGTGCGTCCGGAGATGCTCAATCCTGAGCAATTGCGCAGCCTGAGCCGTGTTCTGTCAAAATAAGCTTGACTTTGACTGCAAAATTCGTTTTGCCTGCCGCATGTGTGCGCGGGCCAGGGCAGATTAACGTCTTGGGATAATAAGCTCGCTAGTTGCGTACAGGGTCGCCCAGTTTAGATCGGGCGATTTTTTTACAGTTTTATGTTCATTTGGTTGTCGTGACAAATCCATGAAGTGCCTGGGACATGGACTTGTCTGATGGTGAATCACTGCAAAGGAGGAAGATAATGACAAAAGCGGAACTAGTAGGGATGATGGCTGAAAAGGCCAATTTGACCAAAGCTGATGCTGAACGCGCACTGAAGTATTTTTTGGATGCGGTCCAGGAAACATTGGTCAATGAAGGCAAACTGACATTAACTGGTTTTGGAACATTTACTGTTGAAGAACGGCAGGCTCGGGATGGCCGTAACCCCCGTACAGGCGAGAAGCTGAGCATCCCTGCATGCAAGGTTGTGAAATTCAGGCCTGGTAAAGATCTCAAGGATGCAATTAAATAGCATACAAAGGGGGCGTTATGTTGCACGGTGAAACAGTCCAGAGTCCACTGCCGCAGGATTTACCTTGGTGGCAGCCAGATCATGCAATTTTTTTCGGCGTTCTCTATGCCGTTCTTTTTAGCATTGGCAGTGGCCTGGGAGTCGTTATCCTGAAGTCGTTGTCCGAAACCATTAAAGAACGCCTGTAACACTCTGTGTTTGTTGTGGTTGTGTGTACGTGATAAAGGGGCCTGGTGCCCCTTTTTTTATGTCTCGCAATTTATTCTTGCCATGTTTGAAGTCTTTACATACATACCAGTGTTTCGCACCGGTAACCATTCATGGTTCCAGGTACAGGTTTTTGCGGGGAGGTGATTCATTTGCCAGGTGTATTTATGGGAGATAGCGATACGTTTGACTACTCTTTGCGGAAATTCAAAAAGCAGGTAGAAAAGGCCGGAATTCTTTCCGAGCTGAAAAAACGTCAGCACTTTGAAAAGCCCAGTATCCAGAAGAAGAAAAAGGAAGCTGCGGCTAAAAAAAGACTGCTCAAAAAGATTCGTAAGCTTCAGGTGATGTAATGAATCTTTATCAGCGCATTGAACAAGACTATATTGTTGCATTCAAGGCAAAACAGGCTGATACAGTGGCTGTCTTGAGAATGCTCAAGGCAGCCATTAAAAACAGGCAGGTTGAGTTGCTGCGAGAACTCTCTGACGCGGAAATTCTTGATGTTGTGATCAAGCAGGTCAAACAACGCCAGGATTCTGTTGAGCAGTTTCGCGCAGCACACCGACTTGATCTTGCCGCCATAGAAGAGCGAGAAGAGGCCATTCTGCGCTCCTATCTTCCTGCTCCCCTTTCAGCAGAAGAACTGGACGCCGCTCTTGCAGAAACAATCCACACTGTTGGCGCGACAAGCATGAAAGATATGGGCAAGGTTATGAACGCATTGCTGGCCACCTATGCAGGGCGCATAGATGGCAAAGAGCTCAGTGCCCTGGTTCGCGCCAAACTTTCGGCATAATTTCATGGATTCCCGAACAGTTCAGCTGTTAGAATTTCATAAAGTTCTACAGTATCTGGCGTCTTTTGCCGTCAGTGAAGCAGGCCAGGATGCATGTCGTGGCCTGGCTCCATTTGATGATCTTCGGTTGATTGAAGAGCGCAGCGCATTGGTGCGCGAAATGCTGCACTATGTTTCCATTCATCCCATGCGCCTTGGTGTGTTCCCGGATGTGCACGGTGTTTTTGCTTTTCTGGCCAATCCGCTAGCCTTTTTAGATGTGGACGGCCTGCTTGGGGTGTGGGAATTTCTGCAGGCCATGGCTGCATTTGCAGATGCGTTGGGCCAGCCAGATGAGCAGCGCTACCCGCAGTTGCACCAGCTGGCACATGAACTAGTTCTGCCACCCAAAACCTGGTCTGCCTTGCGTCGCTGTGTATCTGCTGATGGCCACCTGCGAGATGAGGCGTCCCCTGAACTCTATTCTGTACGCCAGGAAATACGGCGTATTCATCAGCAATGCACCCGCAAGGTCCAGGATTTTTTTCAGAACAAAGACCTGCGCACTATGTTGCAAGATGAATATCTGACCATTTCTTCAGATCGCTATGTGCTGGCTGTGCAGACCAATTTTAAGGGACGTCTTAAAGGCATTGTGCATGATTATTCCCAGACTGGCGAAACCTGTTATTTTGAACCACTTTTTCTGGTGGAATTAAATAATGAATTACAGGAATTGCGGCAGGAAGAGCGGGTTGAAGAACAGAAAATTTTACGTTTTGTGACCGGGCTGATTCGGGAAGAATTTGATGCACTCCATCATGTTTTTACCGATCTGGTGCGCTGTGATGTGCTTTTGGCGCTCTGCCATTTTGCCGCACATATTCGCGGGCAGGTCATTGATGTGCTGGCTGATGGGCCATTGCGCCTGACCCAGGCCAGACATCCACTGCTTATTTTTGGCGCAGACAACGTTGTGCCCGTGGACCTGGTTTTAGAAGATGAACAGCGGGTGCTGATTATCACTGGCGGCAATGCTGGCGGCAAGACTGTCTGCCTGAAAACCTTGGGCCTGCTGGGCATGATGGCGCATGCGGCCATTCCTGTTCCAGTGGATGAGGGCAGCACTGTTCCATTCTGGAGCAATTTTGTGGTTTCCATGGGCGATGAACAGTCCATTGAACAAAGTCTGTCCACATTTACCGCGCAGATTAAACATTTTTGTGAAGTTTGGCCTGGTTTAGATGCGCACACCCTGGTCATTCTGGATGAGTTCGGCGTAGGGACTGACCCAAGTCAGGGCGCAGCCCTGGCCCAGGCTGTGGTGGATAGTCTTATAGAACGCCAGGCCTGGGTTGGAGTGGCCACACATTTTCCAGCGCTCAAGGCCTATGGCTTGTCGCGTGCTGGAGTACGGGCAGCATCTGTTATTTTTTCACCAGATACGAAAAAGCCGCTCTTTAAGCTTGGTTATGATCAGGTAGGAGCAAGCCGGGCGCTTGATGTGGCCAGAGAACAGGGTTTGCCTGAAATAATTTTAAGTAAGGCTCAGGAATATCTGTACCTTGACTCTGGAGATACAGAAGAAATTTTTGAACGGCTGAACCAGCTTGCAGTACGAAAAGAGCAGGAATTAGACGAGTTGGGCCTGCGTTCTGTGCAGTTAGAGCAGAAATACGCCCGCAAACTGGAGGCCTTGCATCAGGAACGAGAGCGCATGTGTGCAGAACTGCGCGCGGCCTCACAAACGATTATGCAGGAATGGCGGGAAGGTCGGCGCGGACGCAAGGAAGCCCTGCGTGAACTGGCAGCGCTGCGCGAGGACATGGCTCAGGCTCGGGCCGAACAAACAGAAAATGTCTGCCCATCCATTGCCCCAGGGGATAATGTGCTTTATGTACCTTGGCAGCAGCGCGGTACGGTTTTAGATTTAGATGAACGCAAAAACCGGATGCGCGTGCATGTCAATGGCGTAACTTTGTGGGTGGCTTGCGCTGATGTCCGCCCTGCTGACCAGTCAGAGCGTGCTCTTTCAGGCGTTAGGTCCGGGGTTGTGGTTCGTCGCGAAGCTGGAAATGGATCGAGCCTGCGGCTGGATCTGCGTGGACTGCGTACTGATGAGGCCGAAGCAGAACTTGTTCGTTTTCTGGACAAAGCAGTGCTGGCCGGACATGAGCAGGTTGAGATTATTCATGGCCTTGGTACTGGAGCCATGCGCAAGGCCGTGCATTCGATGTTGCGTGAATCCAGGGCTGTGAGCAGATTTGCATTAGCCAGCGCTGATGAAGGCGGGGATGGGATGACCAGGGTGGTGTTGGCGGACTAAACGAGGTTTACCAAGCGGGATGAGTACCTTTGACCAGGGTCTGATCGCAGAAATCAAATCGCGCCTGCGCATTGAAGATGTGGTAGGGCGTTTTGTGGAACTCCGCTCTGTGGGCAATCGCCTTGTGGCCCCTTGTCCTTTTCATCAGGAAACAAAACCTTCCTTTTCGGTTAATCCAGAAGGGGGGTTTTATTATTGTTTTGGATGCCAGGCATCTGGTGATCTGATTGAATTTTACCGGGCCATCAATGGCATGGAATTTGGCGAGGCCGTTGAGGCTCTGGCGCGTGAAGCAGGGGTGCAGGTTCGCTCCAGGGCTGCGGTGCAGCGTCCGGGAGAGGTATCGCGCACCCAGTGCTTAAACCAGCATGCTTTGGCCGTGCGTTTTTATCAGCGTGTTCTGAGCAGCCCTGCTGGTGAGCAGGCGCGGGCGTATCTGGCGCAGCGCGGAATACGTTCTGCCACCATAGAGCAGTTTGCTTTGGGCTGGGCTTCGGCAGGCTGGAATGATTTGCGTGATTATTTGCGCAGCCAGAACCACGGTTATGAGGCTGGTGTGCGCTGTGGACTGCTGAGCACATCGGCTAAAGGGAGTTTTTACGACCGCTTTCGTGAGCGGCTCATGTTCCCGATTATGAATCTTTCCGGCCAGGTAATTGCTTTTGGTGGGCGCAGTCTTGATGATGAACAAGGGCCAAAGTATTTAAATTCCAGTGAAACGCCCATCTATACCAAGGGCGAACATTTGTATGGGCTGTATCAGGCCCGGCGCTCCATGGCCCATCATAAGCATGTTTTGCTGACCGAAGGCTATGTGGATGTGCTCAGCCTGCACCAGTTTGGTTTTACGCAGAGTTGTGGTGTGTTGGGAACGGCCCTGACACGCGAGCAGGTGCACCGGCTGTCAGGACTTGTGGCACGAGTGGACCTGATTTTTGATGGTGATGCAGCCGGGCACAAGGCAGCCTTGCGCAGTGCGGAAATGATTCTTACCCAGGGCTTGCAGTGCAGGGTGGTTTGCCTGCCTGAAGGCCAGGATGTGGATTCAGTGCTGCATGCTTCTGGCCCGGCCATGCTTGAATCATTGCTGGACCAGGCTGTTGACGGCCTTGATTATTGTTTGCGCCAGGTTGTAATCACCAAAGCGCCCAAAGATGTGCTGGTCTGGGCCATTGGCTTTGTAAGCCAGCTGCATAAACTTGATTGGCGAGCGTTTTATATTCCAAAAGTCGCGGCAGGATTGGGGCTGGCTGAAGAAGAACTGCGTCAGGCTCTGGCGCACAAGGATGGCCTCATTCAAATACAAGGCGCGGCCCGCTTGGCAGCGTGTCCGCCTGCTCAGCGGGACCGTGAATTGCTTGCTTTTGCCATACGTTTTCCAACATACCGGAATAATCTGCTTCAAGAAGGTATGGCAAAGGCGCTGACCACGGAACGGGCACAAAATTTTTGGCAAAAATTAGTGGAATTGAGTCCACAGGAAATCCTGCGCCAGTTGGATGCAGGAGAAAAGCAGTTTTATGTGCAGTGCCAGATGCGTGTGCAGCAGGATGGCAACGGACAGGATGAATGGGAAGAAGTGCAGGGCTTTTTGCGGCATATTCAGCAACGTCAGGAACTGGACACGCTGCATGCCGAGCTGCGTACAGCTCGTCTGCACGGGAATTTTCAGGAGGAGCTGCGGCTCCTGGCTTTGATTCAAGACCTTGCCCAGGGCTGATGCCAGCTGTCTGGTCAGGAATTTTTATATATTTTGTGTAGCAACAACGGGGGAGCGGATGAGCAATATCAAAGATGTACAGCAAATTCAGGCCCTGATCGCCGAAGGAAAGAAAAAAGGTTTTCTGACATTTGAAGAACTCAACAAGGCCCTGCCGTCCGAAGTCAATACTCCGGAACAAGTCAATGAAATTATAGAGATTTTTGATTCGCTTGATATTGACATTGTTGATGAAAAACTTGTCCATTCTTTAGATGTACCTGAAGAGGATGTGGAAGATGTCAAGGATGACGACAAGCTGGAGCTGACTGAAGACGAAGACAATGCGGACTACTCGACCCGTAGTAATGACCCGGTACGCATGTATCTGCGCGAAATGGGCGCTGTGGGCCTTTTAGATCGTGAGGGCGAAGTTTATATTGCCAAGAAAATTGAAGCCGGTGAGCTTGAAGTTATGCACGCCCTGGTGGAAGTGCCAGTGGCTGTGGAAGAATTGATCCGGGTTGGCGATGATCTGAAAAAAGGGCGCATGAAACTTAAAGATGTGGTCAAAACCATTGAAGAAGATGATCCATCTGAAGAAGAAATGAATCAGCGCGAACGGGTGATCAAGCTGCTGGAAAATGTAAAGGTCATCTATCGCAAGAAAAAGCCCCTGTACACTCGCCTCAATGAATGCGCGACCCTGGAAAAGCGTGTCTATGGCGTGCAGACTAAAATTATGGATTACAAGACAGAAGTGGTCCAATGCTTGCGTGATATTAAGCTTGAAAAGACCCTTATTGATCGCATTATTGAAACAGTTGGCGATTATGTGCGCCAGATGCATAACTGCAAGCGGGATCTTTCAGCCTATATTTTGTCTTTGGGCCGGTCCCAGGATGAAATTTTTGGTGTTTTCCGTCAGCTTGATGAGCGTTCAGTCAATCCTGTGGCTGCGGCTGATCAGTTTGGCATGACCATTGAGGAGCTTTTTTCCTTCAAGGAAATGATCAATGGCAAGATAGAGATTCTGAATAAATTACAAGAAAATGCCATGCACGAAGTGGATCAGCTTGAGGAAATCCTGTGGCGTATCCGCAAGGGCAACACAGATGCCCTGGACGCAAAACAGGAACTTATTCGTGCCAATCTGCGTCTGGTTGTGTCGATTGCCAAAAAATACACCAATCGCGGGTTGCAGTTTCTGGATTTGATCCAGGAAGGCAATATCGGCCTTATGAAAGCTGTGGACAAGTTTGAATATCAACGCGGTTATAAATTTTCGACCTATGCCACGTGGTGGATTCGCCAGGCCATTACCAGGGCTATTGCAGACCAGGCCCGCACTATCCGTATTCCTGTGCATATGATTGAAACCATAAATAAATTGGTGCGTACATCGCGCTATCTGGTTCAGGAACTCGGACGCGATCCTTCTCCGGAGGAAATTGCCGAACGCATGGATTATCCGCTGGAAAAAGTGAAAAAAGTGCTCAAGATCGCCAAAGAGCCTATTTCCCTGGAAACGCCCATTGGCGATGAAGAAGATTCAAGTCTGGGCGATTTTATCGAAGATAAAAAGGCTGTGGCCCCGGCTGATGAAGTGGTCAACACCAAGCTGGCCGAGCAGATTGCCCAGGTCTTGTCTGACCTGACCCCGCGTGAAGAGCAGGTTTTGCGGAAACGTTTTGGTATTGGAGAAAAAAGCGATCACACTTTGGAAGAAGTGGGCAAGCTTTTTAATGTTACTCGTGAACGTATTCGCCAGATTGAGGCCAAGGCCCTGCGCAAGCTGCGCCATCCTGTGCGCAGTCAGCAATTGCGCTCCTACTATGATTCCTGAGGCATTTCCGGAGCACAGATCTTGTCTGGTCGGCCTGATAGTGTGCTCCGGGTTTGTAATCCAGTATGACTGTGCACTCTAATTACAGTAAGGCAATCCAGGTGATTGCCTTTTTTTTTACAAACCAGCCAGTTCTGCGCGCTATGGCAGTGCTGCTGGCAGTGGCGTGGTTGTGGGCGTATCCGGCTGATGCCCGGACAATCCGGGCACGGGTGGACGCTGTATTTGACGGAGATACCATTGCCCTGGCCAATGGGGAGAGGATACGCCTGCGTGGTATTGATGCTCCGGAAGTGCGTCATGGCTCGCAGCCCGGACAATTTTATGGCCAGGAATCCAAAAAACTGCTGACCACACTGGTTCTGGGCAAGGATGTGTTTACAGAGAGCGAGGAACTGAGCACAGATCGCTATGGGCGCAAGGTTGGCGTGGTGCGTTTGGGGAATGGGCGCATAATTAACCTGATTATGGTTGAAGAAGGTGCGGCCTTTGTTTATCCGCACAGCTCAGACAAGGATAAAGGCCTGGCAGAGCAGCTTCTATATGCCCAGCGCACTGCCATGTCGCGCTCCAAGGGCTTTTGGGGGCGAGTGTTGAGCAGCCCTGAAGCTGGCAAAGCCTATGTGGGAAATCGGAACTCAAAACGTTTTCATCGTTTGACCTGCGCTATGGGACAGAAAATGAAAAAAACGCACCGCATACACTTTTCTTCGCTGAAAGAAGCGTTTAACGCAGGTTTTTCTCCGGCCAGGGAATGTACGCCCTGGCCTGGGGACAGATATCGTTAAACGTCAGTATTCTTTGTAACACAACTGCATTTGTTCAGAATATGGAGGTTGTCATGACTACCTGGATTGAAATGGCACGCTTTGCCGAACTTGATGACCGTGCAAAAAAAGAAGCCAATCGCCTGGCAGAGTATGCCCTGGATGTGGCGCTGGACCCAGCACTGGTTATTCGTTTTGAAGAAATAGAGGATGGTTTTCGCCTGGTTATTGATGAGGATTTGTACAAGTTTTACCAGGGCATCTGATGGGCACGTCACGGCTGCGCACTTTGCGCCAGGAATTCATGACCATTGCGGCAGAGTATATGCAGCAGGTTGGGTACAGACAGAAACATATTGTCCTGAAGCGTAACCATAGCCTGCGCGTCCATGCTCTGGCCCGGCATATTGTCATGCATGAGGATGTAGCCTGGCCAGAAATTGCCGTGGCCGCAGCCCTGATGCATGATATTGGGCGCTTTCCCCAATATGTGCAGTTTGGTACGTACCGTGATGACCAGTCCATAGATCATGGAGACAAAGGCGCATCGCTGCTGGCGCACACTGCGGTGCTGCGTGATTTCTCTTCTCGGGAACGCCAGGCCATTATTCAGGTTACTCGTGCGCATAATAAGCGAGACCTGCCCCTGGATCTTGAGCCTTGTGTACGTACCTTGTGTCAGGTGGTGCGTGATGCGGATAAACTTGATATTATTCCCGTGGTGTTGCGCAGTATGAAGCCTCGGGATCAGCGCGATTCTGTTGTCACTCTGGGTCTTGAAGATGCTCCAGAGCAGTGGACGCCAGAAGTGCTTGCCGTGGCCCTGTCAGGCCAGAGTCCTTTGTACACGCAACTTTGCTATCTGAATGACTTCAAGATATTATTAGCCTCCTGGGGGCCGGGCTTGACCTTTGCCTCCAGTCGCAAGCTTTTTATGCGCCGCAGGTATCTGGAGCGGATTCAGGCACTTTTGCCCCAGGTCGCGCCACTGACAGAGTTGTGCGAGCGCTTAGCCCGAAGCCTGGCTGCCTGAGTGCACCTGGATCAGAAATTTTTGTCCACAAGAAGGGGCATGCTGCCTTCTCGCGATCTATGTAGGAGATGTATATGCTTACACTTGATCATTATGTAGAGTTAAACGAAATGTTTCAGCAGGAAGAACTGTTGTCCCAGCTGCTGGAAGATTCACGGGCTGCAATTATTGTGGTTGATCAGCATCGACACGTGGTTTTTGCTTCGCAGGTTGTGCTGGATCTTGCTGGTGCAACAGATATTCGCCAGGCCCTGGGTCGAGCGCCAGGCGATATTTTTCAGTGTATTAATGCTAACAGGTCTGGATGTGGCAAAGATGAAAATTGTTGTGATTGCGGAGCATTTTTAGCTATTCGTAATGGTCTGCATGGCCAGGATACGGATATTGAATGCTATATGTCTATTGAAGCCGATAACAAATTTATGGCCAAAGATTTTTTTGTCCATGCTGTTCCTTTGTGGTACAAAGGTGAACAATATGCAATTTTATCGTTGCAGGATATTGGACATGAAAAGCGCAGACGAGCTTTTGAGCGTATTTTTTTTCACGATATAATCAATACAGTGAGTGCAGTAAAAGGGCTTTTACAGCTTTTGCATGAAGATTTAGATGGAGAGCACAGAGAATTACTTGATACTGTTTTACCACATTTCAAATTATGCGTGGATGAAATTAAAGCCCAGCGCAAATTGATGGATGCAGAAAACAGTGAACTGGAGCTGACCATAGAACCCTTTTCTATCCTGGAATTGCTACAGGGCCTGGCCGCGCTGATGCGTCAGAGCGCGCATTGCTCTGGCAAGGAAATCCGCGTCCGGGCTGACCTGGATTTGGATCGGCTCTATAGTGACCGCGTACTTGTTCATCGTGTTTATATGAATTTATTAAAAAATGCTTTGGAAGCCACTGCAAAAGGCGGCACTATCCATCTGGAGCTTGCTGAGCAGGATTCTGGCTTTGTGCTCCATGTGGCCAATCCAACCTATATGCCAGAGTCAGTACAGCATCAGATATTTCATCGTTCTTTTTCCACCAAAGGCCCAGGTCGCGGCCTGGGCACCTACAGTATCCATCTTTTGTGCACCAATTATCTGCATGGCCGGGTCTGGTTTGAATCGCATCCAGACACTGGAACGGTATTTTCTGTTTTCCTACCCCAATTATACGCTGAGGCGTCTTCAGAATCCATTTCAGCCTGAGGATGTGCTATGCAGATTCTGGCGGCTGATATTGGCGGCACAAACAGCAGGTTCGGTTTTTTTCATAGTTCTGCCGGATCTGAACCTGTGCTTGTGCGCAGTATTTCTTTTTCCACACCCCACATATCTTCCTGGCAGGACCTGGTTGCCAGGCTGATGGAATCTGATCTGGGCCAGTATGTGCGAGATGCAGAGAGTATTGTGCTGGCCGCAGCCGGGTCAGTACGTGCCGGACGTTTTTGCCAATTAACCAATGCGGACTGGGCCATTGATCTGGACCAGCCCACAGCCCTGCCGGCGCACAAGACCGTGCTTATCAATGATTTTGTGGCCCAGGCCATGGCTTGCCTGACTGCCTATGCCCTGGAGTCTGCCTTGTGTGTCCAGCCTGGAATGCCGGCTGCGGATGTGCCTCTTGTGCGCGGTGTGCTTGGCCCTGGCACAGGGCTTGGACACTGTGCTCTTGTTCCAGGCATGAACGGACGCTGTATTCCCTTGGCCTCAGAAGGTGGCCATGCTCCGTTTGCCTTTGTGAATGAGGACGAGGCAGATTTGGCGCGCTTTATCTGTGCGCGCACAGGTGCACCCTTTGTGATTGGCGACATGCTTATATCCGGAACCGGCCTGAGTCTGGTGCATGAATTTCTGACCGGCCAGCACTCTGCACCGGCTGATGTTGCTGCCTGCATCGGGCCAGACAGTGTAACAACAGCCTGGTTTGCTCGTTTTCTGGGCCGGGCAGCCAGAAGTTATGCTCTGTATATGCTGGCTCTGGGCGGAATTTTTTTTACGGGCGGTGTGGTGGCCAGAAATCCGTTTCTGGTCATGCATCCGGAATGTATGACAGAATTTCATAATTCAATACACTACCATGCTGTATTACAGACTATCCCTGTGTCCCTGATCACTGCGGCTTATGGTGGGTTATACGGTGCAGCCCGGTATGGGCTGGAGTATCTGCACCATGTTCAGCGTATGACTGAGTAGAATTCACTCGTCATGCTCTTGACATGGTAAAGATTTCACGATGTAATTCAAATGCTGTTGCTACACGAAACAATGTATCAGGTTTTTTTACTTTATCCGGGGGGTAGAAAACAATGAGGTTAACAATTTTTGCCAAAGTCGTGCTGGTGGTTGTGGCAGTGGTGCTTGTCACCAGTCTGGGTGTCTTTGCCACTGCCAAGTATTTTATGGATGAAGCCTTTGACGTGGAATCGCGCAATGCCATTCAGACAGCCCAGAAAGTAGTTACTAATCACATTGAAGTGCTGGAGCGGGATGCTCTGGAAGACTGTGTATTTATTGCCTCAATCAGGCGATTGGCCGAAGCTGTGCAGTATCGGGATGAAGCCGCAGTGAAAACACTTGCTATTCAGGCCATGAAAGACTCTGGCTCCCATTTTGTGACTGTGTGTGATGCCAATGGCGTGGTGCTGGCGCGTGCTCATTCAGACAAGGCCGGAGACAGTGTCAAAGGCCAGAGCAATGTGGCCAAAGCCCTGCAAGGAGAGGTAAGCGTTGGCGTGGAGCCTGGCGCTGTTATTGACTATTCGATTCGCGCCACAAGCCCGTTAAAACTCGATGGAATCATTGTGGGCGTTGTACAGGTTGGAATGGTTTTGTCTGAGCCTTCTTTTGTGGATGATATCAAGGCCTTTACTGATCTGGATGTGACTATTTTCAAGGGTGATACCAGGATTGTGACCACCATCATGAAGGAAGGCAAACGGGTTGTGGGTACCAAGATGGACAACCCAGTGGTGCTGGATACAGTGCTGGCCAAGGGCCAGATATTTCTGCACACCAATGTTATTTTAGGTATGCCCTATGAAACAGCCTACTGGCCCATTAAAGACCCCTCAGGCGCGGTGAGTGGCATGTATTTTATCGGCAAACCACTTGATTACATTGTCGGAGTCAAGCGCCATGTGAGTTTGGTCACAGCGGCAGTCAGCGCTGCTATAGCTGTCATCATGCTGGTGCTTGGTGCTTTGTTTGCCCGTTCACTGACCAGGCCCCTGGTGCTGACCACGCA
Source organism: Desulfovibrionales bacterium (assembly GCA_012727515.1). Taxonomy (GTDB): domain Bacteria; phylum Desulfobacterota; class Desulfovibrionia; order Desulfovibrionales; family Desulfomicrobiaceae; genus Desulfomicrobium. Next base: position 5,737 of record JAAYGZ010000194.1, on the reverse strand, counting down.
GTTTGCCTCCACAGTGGCTGCGGGAAATCTGGATGAACACTTAAATGTGCGCGCACAGGGCGAAGTGGGTGTTCTGGCAGATGCTCTGCGGTCTATGGTGACAAAACTCAAGGAAATGATTGCCCAGGCCCAGCACAAGACCGAGGATGCAGAAGAAAAAACGCGCCTGGCTGAAGAAGCCACCCAGATGGCTGAGGCTGCAAAACTACAGGCCGAACAGGCGCGCAGCGACGGGATGCTTGATGCAGCGTCTCGTATTGAGCTTATTGTTGAGCGGGTGACGTCTGCTTCTGAACAACTGGCTGCACAGATTGAACAGTCCAGCCGGGGCACTGATATTCAGCGCCAGCGCACAGCTGAATCCTCCACTGCCATGGAAGAAATGAACGCCTCGGTCATTGAAGTGGCTCGTAATGCGGCAAGTGCTGCTTCTAACGCGGACCAGACCAAGGAATTTGCTCAGGAAGGAGCGCAGGCTGTTAATGCGGTTAAGTCTGCTATTCATGAAGTAGAAGAAAAAGCTGTGCAGATGACAGTCAGCCTGGGCAAACTGGGTGATCAGGCCAAGGATATCGGTCAGGTTATGAATGTGATCAGCGATATTGCTGACCAGACCAATTTGCTGGCTCTTAATGCAGCCATTGAAGCAGCCCGGGCCGGTGATGCTGGTCGTGGTTTTGCCGTGGTTGCTGATGAAGTGCGCAAGCTGGCAGAAAAAACCATGACCGCAACCAAAGAAGTTGGTGATGCCATTGCTGCTATCCAGGCGCGGACCACAGATAATATCTCGTGCATGGGGCAGGCTGAAGAGGCTTCTCATAAAAGCGCCACCCTGGCTGGTGATGCCGAAGACGCGCTGTTGCGCATTGTGGATCGGGCAGAGTCCACGGCAGATCAGGTGCGGGCCATTGCCACTGCTTCGGAAGAACAGTCTGCGGCCAGCGAAGAGATCAGTCGCGGCACAGAAGAAGTCAACCGGATTGCCAGTGAAACAGCCGAGGCCATGGAGCAGTCTGCCCAGGCAATGACAGACCTGGCACGCATGGCGCAGGATTTACGCAGATTGGTTGATGAGCTGAAAACGGCCTAAGCGCAGAGATCAAGTATAAAAAACAGCCGTGGGCGTGTCATGCACGTCCACGGCTGTTTGCGTATGGAGTCATGCTTTAAAGCCAGCCCTGTTTTTTATGATGCCTTCTGATTTGCGAGAACTGATATTTTGGCATCATGGTCGGTCGGGGGCGGGGCAAATGAGAGGGAATTGATCTGGCATTTACTGGGGGCGTGGGGTGTAAAGTGGAGAATTGCAGTTCTTCAGAAAGTGATCTGAAACTCCTGCGTGTGTTGCCTGATTATTTATTTTTCCAAGACATCACGTAAGTATAGCTCGCCCTCTTGGACTTGTTCTACATCTGTATAATAATATCTGCTTGGATCAATACCTGTTTCTTGCAGACAGTCAGACATGCGCTGCAATGTAGAACAGGAACTGGTCAAAAGCGGTAGGAAAATATAGATAAAAGATAATGTCAGTCCTGTTGCTACAATAAATCTTGTTATTCGTTTCAATAAGCTGTTCGTATTCATAAAGCGTCCTGATGCGGCCGAAGTATATTCTCCGGCCGCATAGTGTATTAGATTTTTGCAGTAATTTCAGGGAAAACAAGATAGAACATGATATAAGCCATGGTCAGTGTCAGAACCAGATTAAAACTTTGCCCGCAGACATAAAGAATAATTGGTTTACCGCCCTTAAAGTATTTAGAGAGCTCACGGAAGTTCGTGGATAATCCGATAGCGGCAAAGGACAAGGCAAAGAACCAGTCGCGCAGAACTTTAGTACCTCCACGCACAATGCCATGTTCCAGGATTGCGCCACCCAGATCCTTGCCCAAGGACGCATCAATAACGGAAAAAAGAATAGAGGCAGCAATAAACCCCAGAACAAATTTGGGGAAGCGGTGCCATATCTCACCTAACCCAACTTTATGGCCAGACGGAGCTGTCTCTGCTTCTACTTTGGTGACCCAATACAGAGCCACGCAAAAAGCAGTTACACCAATCATGACATTCTGAATCATTTTGATGGTTGCGGCCACATACATAGCTTTTTGACCTAAAAATGCGCCCGCTGCAGCCACTGCGCCAGTAGAATCAATGGTGCCACCCATCCAGGCGCCGCCTAAAACTTCGGGTATCCCTACCGCCTTAATAAATGCAGGCATGGCAATCATCATAATAGCAGTAAAAACAAGGGATAGGCCGATAGACAAGGTAAGTTCTTCTTTTTTGGCCCGGCAAGCTGCTGCTGTAGCAATAGCAGCAGATGTTCCACAGACAGACATATCAGCAGAAATAACGATATTGAGTGTTCGAGATGGCATTTTCAAAATAGTCTGGCCAAATGCATAGGTGACAACAATAACAATAGGAGTGACTACCCAGGCCACAAAAATGCCGGGAATACCAATGGCAATAATTTTATTGAACAATACTTCCGCGCCTAAAAGAACCAGCCCTGTTTTAATAAAGAATTCAACCTGACAGGCGGGTAAGACTTTTTTAGGAGTACCAATGGTATTGGCAACCAGCATACCAAGCACTACGCCCCAGGCTTCAGCGCCGAATCCGTATTGTTTGGAAATTGCTTGTGCTCCCAGCATGTAGGCCAGCACAGAGATGGCAAAAACACCTGGAAAGCCAAAAGCAAATTCTGACAAGCTCTTGCCCATTAACGACATGCCCAGGCCAAAAACCAGGGCCAGAACTATACATAGTCCGATAAGGCTGGGGAAGACATTGTACGCCTTGTTTTCAGTCTTTTTCTTGGCCGCTGCCGCAGTTTTTTCTGCATCCCGCCATTCAGCTATTTTTGTAATAGCCGCGCTGTTCAGGGTCTGGTCCTGAAACGAGGCACTTGCAGCAGAGTCTTCTGCTACAATGGCTGCTGCGCGTGCAGCCTCTGCAGTAGCTTTAGCTTCTTCGTATTTTGGTGCGGCTTTTTCATTAAGAATTCTGGCCTGGTCTTCTGTTCTGATAAAGGCATCAAGAGGATTTGTTTTCCATGAACCAGGCTGCTTGGTCCAATGAGATGCAAATTTACCAAAGGCAGTGCTTGTTCCTTTGAGCTTACTTTTGTCATCTTGAGCATTGTACCAGGCGATAGTTTTAAATGAAGCCCTGGCTGACTCATCAGCCTGAATTTTATCGGCAACAGCAATTTTTTGCTCAAACTCAGCCTTGGGACCAAGGGACGTATACGCGAGAATGGACACAGCAATAATGATAAAGCCAAGCCAGATCGCGAGATAATCTTCTTTTGTCCATAAATCCGACCATGCACTTTTTCCTTGATCAATGACGATGTTACTGTCTTGAGACATAAAACGTGCTCCTTGTGGGTTTTCATGTTGTTACCAATTGTTTCAGATACATTGCCACACCTGTTTATAACAGACAAAATATGTCATAAAATGTTATAATTATCAACCATGAGAAGAAATTTTTTAGTTTGGGCTGTCATGCTCATAGTATGTTTACAAGCAGACTCAAGCTCTGCATCAGCCAGGCGCTTCTTATGTATGCAGTATGCTCATTGTTGTGTCAGTTTTCTCCCGACACTATAACGATAAGGTGATTATCCATGCAGTAATTTCAGTATAATAGGCATACAGGTAGGCAAAGACCAGCCAGGCAGGTAGCGGTTCATGGTTTCCCAGACAGCAAGCATAAGTGTTACGGTCTGCCCATAGGTCAAAAGGAAAATAACAAACATACAGCCTTTAAGTCGCATGGGGTTTTCATGGAAGCGGACCGCCAGACTGAGCAGTATGCCCAAAATCAGACAGGCAATACTGGCCAGCCAGGGATAGAAAATCTGCGGTAAAAACAGGTTCATGGTCTGGCGAGCGCTCATCCACAGCCAGAGATACCAGAAAAGCACGCCGCAGCCCGTTGCTATGTGCCATGCAGCCAGAAAGGGCGCAGCAAAGCGGTAGTAATCCCGGCCCCAGTCATCTTTTTCACGTCGCAGCACAAGATAGACCAGAGCGCACGCTCCTGCCACGTAAAGAGACAAAGGAACCCAGAGGGTCAGCAGTGGCCAAAGCGGAGAGGACAGGGGCAGGGTAGCTGGTGTGCCCCAAAAAAAGAACACACTGAGTACAGCCAGAGTCCAGTAACTGTATTTGATTGCTGCACTGGCCAGGCAGCCCAGGGTGACGTGCAGGCCTCGGTGTTCACGGGCTTTTTTCCAGCGCAGATCATAGAGCGCCAGGAGCAGGGTGCCGCACAAGGGCACCAGTAACGAGACAAAAATCAGTGCTGCATTGGCTTCCAGAAAGGAAATCCAGTCAGGATGTGCAGTAAGGCGCAAGGGAGCAAAGAAGAAAAAAAAGGTGTACACAGGCTGGGCAGATTCAATGGGCTGCACAAAAAGTACTGCCACGCCAAGTATAATAAGAAGCCAGAACCCAAGGTGTCCCTTGAGGGCCAGTCTGGAGAGCTGCTGGGCGCAGCGGGTTGGAAAAGGTTTTTTCCGTAGTACGCCAATAAGTTCACTGAGCAGGGCCATGGGTGGAGCGCCCCAGAACAGCGCGGCCAGAAAAAGAATCAATGGGAAGAGCATCACGGCCCAGGGAGAAAGGACAAACTCCATGCGATCACCTCATGTATCAAATAAATTCAGCATAGTTACAGTATATGCATTACGTTGTTGTATAGGTGGGCGTTGTGCCTTAAAAGCCCTGGCCTGGCAAGGCAGGGTGGTCTTGAAAAATACAGGCTTCTTCCCTATGGCTGCACCTGCACTGGTGAGTAATTTCAGGGAGAATCAATGAGAGAAATCGTGGCATTGTCCTTTGTGATCGGGCTTGCACTGGGCGTTGCTGCGACCTTGGGGCTGACGTGGGCAGACTGTCGGCTCTACTCTGTTTCCCTGGTGCCCCAAGCAAGTCTGGTTGCCCAGATCCGTGCCCTGCACCAAAATTTGGGCCAGTTTCTGACCACCTTAGATGCTCACCCCCAGGCAACACTTCGCCAAACACGGTCTTTTGCCGTGCGCATGAGGGTAGTGCAGGTGTCGCTGCATGAAACCAGGCCAATAACTTCGGCCACTCAGCTAACCAAGGTGCAACGCGCTGGAGTCTCTCTTGCAGCCGCAGAGCCAACCACGTCTTCTCCTGCCTCACCACCTGTCTCACCACCTGTCTCAACACCTGCGTCAGCACCTGCTGTTTCCGCGCCTAAAAAATCTGCTGTTGTCCGGACTTCCGGGTCTGGCGCACGTAAAGCAGTTGCCGTGTCTGCTGAGTCTGAACGCCAGGCCTATGCTCGCGCCCTGAGATTGTATGAAAGCGGGCAGTATGCGCAGGCACGCGCACACTTTGAGAAATTCACACGCCATTTTACGCACAGCCCACTCCGACCCAATGCCCTGTACTGGACCGGGGAAACCTGGTACGCGCAAGGGCGTTATGCTCAGGCCGAAGCTGTTTTTCAGGAAGTTTCCACACGCTTTGCGCGTCATCCAAAAGGTGCGGATGCTTTGCTTAAAGCAGCCTATTCAGCCCTGCGACGGGCCAGACCCCATGCTGCCAGACAGTATCTGGAGCGGTTGCAACGTGAATATGCGGGTTCTCATGCTGCTGCATTAGGACAGCAAGCCTATAAAAATCTGCCTGGCCTGGCATCAGGCCTGGAGACAGTACGTGGATGAGTTCTGGGCCTGTCTGGCCTT
>JAAYGZ010000193.1 GCA_012727515.1 Desulfovibrionales bacterium | reverse complement strand
ACACTGGACCGCAGAGGTTCTGGGCCATGCGGAATAGCCGATTCCGGTCTATCGCCAACCTGATGTGTGCCTGATGGACATTCTTTATACTCCCCCTGTTTTTCTTTATGTGGCAACCCTTACAGGCCTATTCCTGGGCAGCTTTTACACGGTCTGTGTTCATCGCTTCGTGACTGGAGAATCCATTGTTTTCCCTGGCTCCCACTGTCCCCATTGCGGACATTGGCTGGCCTGGTGGGAAAATATCCCTGTTTTGTCCTACATTATGCTGCTGGGCGCGTGCCGCTCATGTCGCGCACCTATCCCCTGGCGGTACCCAGCCCTTGAACTTCTCTCTGGCCTTGTTGCTCTGCTTCTGGCCCTGGTTTTTGGGCCAACTCGTTTTTGGCTGGTGTACATGGTTTTTGGGGGTATTTTTCTGATCGCCTCATTTATTGATCTTGAAATCTATATTCTGCCGGACAGGCTGACCTACCCGGCTGCTTTGCTCGCACTGCTCACGCCCCTTGTGCTTCCTGTTCTCTGGACCGAAACGGTGCTCGGTGCAGCTTTTGGTGCAGGACTGTTTTGGGCCTTGCAACAAACCTATCTTCGCTGGCGCAACATAGATGCTCTGGGCACAGGGGATATCAAACTCATGCTCAGCCTGGGGGCTTTGACAGGCATCACTGGCTTGCCGTTTATGATCTTGTGTTCGGCTCTTTCAGCCCTGCTGGGAGCAGTTGTCTATATGCGCCGTTCATCAGGCCAGGGCTTACAGACCGCCATACCCTTTGGCCCATTCCTCTGCCTGGGCGCCTTTATCACCCTTCTCTGGGGCGATATCCTGCAGCACCTGCTGTAAAGGGAATAAAATAAGCCTGACCCGGAACTTCCCCGCGCACGAGGATTCCAGGTCAGGCCAAGGTACTTACGTCGTTACAGGACTTTTCTGGCTCTAGTATCCCATACCATTACCGTGCATACCGCGCCACATGCCCCTGCCACCTTGACCATAACAGCCACCACCGCCTGCGCACCTGCCCCGCATAGGCACATCAACACCTACGTCCTGACGGATCTTTGCATGTACGGCCTCTTTCTTGGCCTGTAATTCCTTGCGCAGCGTCATCATTTCATTGGTCAGTACCCGGATATCTTCGGGCTTTGTATTTGGATTAACGGCCAGTGCATCCAGCTCAATCTGCTTTTGCCACAAGGCATCGCGCAAAGGTTGCACATCTTTATGATGCGCTTCCATAATGGCATTCCACTGGGCTTGTTTTTCAGGGGCAAGCTGCTCACCCTGGTATCCCATGTGACCGTAGCCATGACGCCCTTGGCCATGCATTGGAGCGGCAAAACTCAGAGATATGGGGAGAAGAAGAAGGGCCAGAACCAGGATAGTTTTTTTTGTTGTCGTCATGTGTACATCTCCTTTGGCTAAATTGTGCTACCGAATTTATGCGGTCAGTTACTCTTAATAGTATCAACGACCGTGCCAAGATGAGTACAAAACGACTAACTAGCTTATATTACAAAAATTATTGCAATCTACATATTTTTT
>JAAYGZ010000192.1 GCA_012727515.1 Desulfovibrionales bacterium | reverse complement strand
GGACCTGGCAATGAATATCCGCGCACTGCACCGCTTCAGCCGCCAGCTCACACCAACTGGCCTGGCCAGCATTGGCCACATGAAAGATGCCTGTGGCCTGGCGCTCCACCAGGGCCAGGGAATGTGCCGCCAGGTCCAGGGTAAAGGTTGGGCTACCCACCTGATCGTGGACAATGCCCAGCTCTGGTCTGGTGGCAGCCAGTTCTAAAATCCGGCGTACAAAATTGGTTTTATGGGGGCCAAAGAGCCAGGCCGTGCGGATAATAAGCAGGTGGCTTAGGCCCAGATTCTGGAGTTCGCGTTCGCCGTGCAGTTTTGTGCGTCCATACACAGAGAGGGGGTCTGTCAGATCTTCCGGAGTGTAGGCGGTATGTTTTTTGCCGTTAAAGACAAAATCCGTGCTGTAGTGAACAAGGTACAGGCCTAAGGTCTGGGCAGCCTGGCCAAGCACAAAAGGCAGCTGGCGGTTCAGGCGATCAGCTGCTTCTGGCTCGTCTTCAGCCTGATCAACCCCGGTATGAGCCACGGTGTTAAAAAGCACTGTGGCATGGGTTGAGGAGCAATATGCTTCCACTGCGGCCCGGTTAAACAGGTCCAGCTCATTGCGTTTGGGCGCGTGGACAGTCCAGCCCTGGGCCAGCAGGGTTTCGCGCAGGGCCTGCCCTAAAAGTCCGGTGGCTCCGCCAAGCACAATGGCTGTGTTCATGTCTGCCTCGTTGCGTACCAGGTATCCATAAATTGGCGATAGGCCCCGCTTTGTACTTCGTCAAGCCAGGCTCCATTGGCCGCATACCAGCTCAGGGTCTGGGCCATGCCCTGCTCAAAACTTTGCTGCGGGGTCCAGCCCAGATCTCTGGTGGAACGCTCAAAAGCCATGGCATAGCGGCGGTCATGGCCTGGCCGGTCTGTAACAAAAGAAATGAGTTCCGGGTTGGCTCCTGTAAGGCGCAGGATGGTCTGCACGATCTCCAGATTGGTGCGCTCAGCGTCTCCGCCAAAATTATAGACAGCACCGGCATGGCCACGCAGCAAGGCTGCTTCCACGCCTTTGCAATGATCAAGCACATAGATCCAGTCCCGCACCTGAAGTCCATCGCCATAGACAGGAATGGCCTGGCCCTGGGAAGCCTTGAGATAGGCCAAAGGGATAAGTTTTTCCGGAAACTGGTACGGCCCGTAATTATTAGAGCAGCGGGTAATAAGAACAGGCAGGCCATAGGTCTGGAAATAGGCCCTGGCCAGCAGGTCAGACGAGGCCTTGGACGCAGAATAGGGCGAATTTGGAGCCAGGGGCGTGTCTTCAGTAAACAGCCCTTCAGGCCCCAGGGAACCATAGACCTCATCTGTGGAAACATGCACAAAACGAGGAATTTTCGCCTGGCGAGCTGCTTCAAGCAGATTCTGGGTGCCCAGCACATTGGTGGTGATAAAGGGAAACGGATCGTTAATGGAGCGGTCCACATGGGATTCAGCAGCAAAATGCACCACAGCGTCAAAGGCAAAGCGGCGCATCAGCTCTGGCACCAGGGCCTGGTCGCAGATATCCCCGTGCACAAAATGGTAGCGGCGCTCTGACTCGCTGGCCTCAATCTCAGCCAGATTGCGGCGATTGCCAGCATAGGTCAGCTTGTCCAGATTGACGATGCTCAGGTCTGGATGTGTGGCCAGCATGTGGTGGATGAAATTGGAGCCAATAAAACCGCAGCCTCCGGTCACAAGCACCTGCATGGAACTCTCCTTGAATATGGTTCTTGACGGAACCCTGTTTGACAGTCAGTGGGAGGGCCGCATTGACACAGGGCTGTCTTTGCGGGGTATGCACGCTTAGTATGCAAAGGAAGATGAAGATGCAAATTGTCCTGTACGAACCAGAAATTCCGCCCAATACCGGAACCATTGCCCGCTTGTGCGCAGCCACAACAACGCGGCTTAATCTGATCGAACCCCTGGGGTTCAGCCTGGAAGATCGCTATCTCAAGCGGGCTGGCCTGGATTACTGGCCCCATGTGGATGTGCGGGTCTGGTCGTGCTGGGATGCCTTTTTGGAGCATTTTTTCGGGCGCCTGGTGCTGACCAGTGCGCGACAAGGGCAAAGCTATCATCATTTTTCCTTTCATCCGGATGACGCCCTTGTGCTGGGGCCAGAAACCAGGGGCCTGTCAGCAGCAATGCTGGACCAGGCCGAGCATGTGGTGCGTCTGCCCATCTGGGGCCAGGTGCGCAGTGTGAACCTGGCCAAAGCTGCGGCTGTGCTGCTGTACGAAGCCTATCGCCAGACCGGGGAACTGGATCAGCATTGCTGCGGATAACAATCTCATCAGCCCGGCCCTACAAACACAGTTCGCGTAATTCTTCCAGCTCAGACCAGCGCGTAATAAGGGTATCCAGTTCTGCTTCCAGTTCTTCCAGGTGCGTGGCATGGGCCGCGACCACGGTATGGTCATTAGTATAAAAGTCCGGTTCACTCATCTCGTTCTGAACTTCTGCAATGCGGGCCTCCACTGCTTCAATGCGACCAGGCAGGGCCTCAAGCTCCCGCTCTTCTTTGTAGGTCAGTTTAAGGGGCTTGGGCGCTTTTGGCCTGGGTGCGGCTTTGGGCATGGCTGGCGGCTCTGCATCTGGCTCTGGGCGTTGGGCCAGCCAGTCATCATACCCCCCTGCATATTCAATGACCTGGCCCTGGCCTGCAAAAACAAAGCAGGAGGTCACGGTATTGTTCAGAAATTCGCGGTCATGACTGACCACAAGCACTGTGCCGGAAAAATCGCTGATCAGTTCTTCAAGCAGTTCCAGGGTTTCCTGGTCCAGATCATTGGTTGGTTCATCAAGAACCAGAACATTGCAGGGCCGGGTAAACAGGCAGGCCAGGAGCAAACGGTTGCGTTCTCCGCCAGAAAGCAGGCTGACCGGGATCTGGGCGCGATCCGGAGTAAAGAGAAAGTCTTTCAGATAGCCCAGCACATGGCGGCGCGTTCCATTGATGTCGATATAATCCGCGCCATGCGCAATGATTTCACGGGCCGTTAACTGCGGGTCCAGGGCCGTGCGCAACTGGTCTGAATAGGCCACGTCCAGATTTGTGCCCTGGCGCACAGTTCCTGACCGGGGCGCCAGATTGCCCAGCAAAAGATTGAGCAGGGTTGTTTTGCCAACCCCGTTAGGGCCGATAATGCCGATTTTATCGCCGCGCATAATGGCTGTGGAAAAATCATCAATCAGCGGCGTGTCTCCCCAGGCATAACTCAGGTTCTGGGCCTCCACCACCAGGGCCCCGCTTGTCCGGGCTTCCTGCACCTGCATGGATACAGAGCCAAGGCGTTCTCTGCGCTTGCGGCGTTCTTCGCGCAGAGCTTTCAAGGCCCGGACACGGCCTTCGTTGCGAGTGCGGCGGGCCTTGATGCCTTTGCGAATCCAGATTTCCTCTTCTTTGAGTTTCTGATCAAACTTCCGCCACAGGGTTTCTTCTGTGGCCAGTACATCTGCCTTGCGCTGCACAAAGGTGTCATAATCGCAGGCCCAGTCCACTAACTGGCCCCGATCCAGCTCCAGAATACGATTGGCCACATGGCGTAAAAACATGCGGTCATGGGTGACAAAAAAGAGCGTGTGCGCCTGCTTGACCAGAAATTCTTCCAGCCAGCCAATGGCTGCAATATCCAAGTGGTTGGTAGGCTCGTCCAGAAAGAGCAGATCAGGTTCACCAGCCAGGGCCCTGGCCAGCAAGGCCTTGCGCTTCATGCCGCCGGACAGATGCTCAAAAGGAGCGTCCGGGTCCAGGTCCAGATGAGAGAGCACGGTGTCGATCTTCTGGGTCACACTCCAGCCAGCCTGGTCATCCAGCATGGCATGTGCTCTGGCCAGCCTGTCCGGATCAAGGCCTGACAGGCCCTGGCTCTCGGCCCGCAGCACAGCCAGACACAAACCCGCCTCGCCAGCGCCTGCGGCAACCACGCCATAGACAGGGCCAGCAATATCTGTCGGCACTTCCTGGGGCAGGGTGGCAATGCGTATGTCTTTGGCCCAATGAATATCGCCGGAATCCGGGGCGCGTTGGCCAGCCAGGATACGCATAAGCGTGGATTTGCCCTCGCCATTGCGGCCCAACAGGCAGATGCGCTCTCCGGGATGGATTTGCAGACTGATAGTATCCAGCACCAAGGGGCCGGAAAAGGACAAAGACAAAGAATGTGCGCTAAGAAGAGTCATGGTATAACATAGGGATGGGTTAGATGTTACAGCGTGGTGTTCTGTCATGCTGCGCTGTGCAGTGCGGGCGTGCAGCGCGAAAGTGACAGTACATTCACACATCAAAGACCAAGCAGGCGGTAGATGCGCGGCATGTCCAGGCTGGAGCGCAGAACCTGTGCCAGGCGGTCCAGGGCTGCGTCGATATCATAACTGACCTGAATGTGTGCCAGGGCTGGCAGGCCCTTGCGCTGGCGCAGGCGGTTCACAAAAAAACGACGAAACAGATCATCATCAAAAATACCGTGTAAATATGTGCCCCAGGTCTGGCCATCAGGTCTGGCCCAGCCAATGACTGCGCCATCAGGCCTGGTCACGCACGGCTGAACAGCTCCCTCGTGTACCTGGGTCTGACCATGATGGATTTCATAACCATACACCAGGTGCTGTGTATGTCCAGGATCGTGGTAGCAAGCCTTTGTCTGGCGCAGTTCTTTATCTACAGCCAGCTCTGTGACCAGGGGCAGCAGGCCCAGGGGTCTGGCAGGGCCAGCGCTTTCCACCTGGCAGGGGTCTGTCAGGCTCTGACCAAGCATTTGTAAGCCTCCGCACAGGCCAATGCGCTCAGCCGGGCTGGTCTGAATGGCCTGGGCCAGGCCAGTGGCCCAGAGAAATTCCAGGTCTGCGCGTACATTGCGCGAACCAGGCAAAAGAATGGCGTCAGCGCCCTCAAGGTGCTCAGGGCAGCGGGCAATGCGCACTCTTACATCTGGCTCAAGTTCCAAAGCATGAAAGTCAGTAAAATTGGAGATATGTGGCAGGTCAGGCACGGCAATGGTTACGGTGTCTGTGTTTGCAGGGCCAGGGCAGGGCTGAGTTATCGGACGAGCCTTGAAACTTACAGAATCTTCTTCAGGCAGGCCCAGGTCTGGCATAAAGGGCACCACGCCCAGAGTCTCCACCCCGGTAAAGGCGCGCACATAGTCTATGGCCGGAGCCAGCAGAGACTGCTGGCCGCGAAAGCGATTGATAATAAAGCCCGCTACCAGGGCGCGTTCCCATTCTTCCAGCACTTCCATGGTGCCAACACAAGAAGCAAATACCCCGCCCCGATCAATGTCGCCAGCCAGCAGCACAGCTGCCTGAGCATGACGAGCCATGGCCATGTTGACCACATCATGGGCCTTGAGATTGACTTCTGCCGGGCTGCCAGCGCCTTCCAGAATCATGACCTGGGACACAGCGGCCAGTTGGTCATAGGCCTGCGTAATAACGGGAAACAGTTCCGCTTTATAGCGGATATACTGGCCCACACTCATGGACCCAATGGCTTTGCCCAGCACAATGACCTGGGAGCCTGTATCTGATTTGGGCTTTAAGAGCACCGGGTTCATGCGCACGTCCGCAGCCAGACCACAGGCCTGGGCCTGCACCACCTGGGCGCGGCCCATTTCCTTGCCCTCAGCAGTCACAAATGAGTTGAGCGACATATTCTGGGCCTTAAACGGAGCCACGCGCAATCCGTCCTGGGTAAGCACGCGGCAGAGGCCAGCCGCAAGAACTGATTTGCCTGCATTGGAGGTCAGGCCCTGGACCATAAGGGCTGGCACGGGTTTGGGGGCGCGTTTGGGCGCAGGGGCAGTATGGCCTGGCCGCAGTTTGGCCAGGGCGCAAAGCAGTCGGGTATTTTCTGCTTTTGTGCGTACAGCCAGACGAAAATAAGAAGCATCAAGGCCGGTATAGGTGGCGCAGTTACGGATAAGAATGCGCTGACCAAAAAGCTCTTCCTGCAGGGAGTATGCATTAAGCCCTGACCAGGGGCCAGTGCACTGGCAGAGCAGATAATTGGCTGCACCGGGAAAAACGCGCAGGCCCAGGTCTGTCAGCCCTGTGTGCAG
>JAAYGZ010000191.1 GCA_012727515.1 Desulfovibrionales bacterium | reverse complement strand
TTCTATCTGTGATGGCAGCGCGTACAAAGGCAAGCGAGTTCTTGTGGTTGGTGGCGGCAACAGCGCCTTTGATGAATCTCTGTACCTGCTTGGGCTGGGGATAGAACATATTACAATCATAGAAATCATGGACAGATTTTTTGCCGCACAAACAACACAAAATGAGCTTCTGACCCGTGAAAACGTGTCTGCCCTTTTGCGCACCAAGGTCAAAGATCTGGAAGTAACTGCTGGACATCTCAGCGCGGCCTTGCTTGAAAACCTGGATTCAGGAGAGATTTTGCGTGTGCCTGTGGATGGAATTTTTGTTTTTCTTGGCCAAAAACCAAATACTGCCGAAGTGGCTGGCGCAGTCAATCTGAGTGACCAGGGCTACATACTTGCCGATGAACATATGATGACCAATATTCCTGGGGTGTTTGCCGCAGGAGATGTTGTGCACAAGAAATATCGGCAGATCACCACAGCTGTCAGCGATGGAACCATTGCGGCCTTGTCTGCCGAAGCCTGGTTGCGCCGCCAGAGACAGAGGTAAGACACATGCAACGCTCTCCGTCTGGTATCTATGCTCTGCTTGTGCTTGTCTTTGCTTTCTGGGGTGGCGGAATGGTGGCCATGAAGTTTGCACTGGAATCATTTAGCATCATTCATGTGGTTTTTGCCCGCGTGGGCATAGCTGCTGTTTTTTATCTGTGCGCGCTGCGTGTCTGGCGATCCTTTCCGTATCAAAAAGGAGACTGGAAGTATTTTGTGATCCTGGTGGCGTTTGAGCCGTGCCTTTTATTTATTTGTGAAACATCCAGTCTTGCCTACACCAGTGCTTCGCAGGCCGGGGTTATTGCGGCCTGCTTTCCTTTGACCACAGCGCTGGCTGCCTGGATTTTTCTGAGCGAACGCATGAGTGGCAAGGCCATTGCGGGTATGATTCTGGCGGTGATTGGAGTGGCGGGAGCGTCCTATTTTGCCCAGGCTGCGGATTCTGCTCCCGCGCCTCTTTTAGGCAACAGTCTGATGGGTCTGGCTGTGCTTTCATCCACTGGCTATGCCATTTGTGTACGTTTTATCTCGCAACGATATTCTTTTTTCACTATTTCAGCGATTCAGGCCATTGGTGGCAGTCTTGCTTTTCTGCCCCTGCTTTTTTTCGCTGATCTGCCTGGCCAGGTACAGGCTGAAGCCATTGGCGGAATACTTTATCTGGGTGTGGGCGTGGGGATTTTTGCGTATCTCGGATTTAATTATGCCCTTGAAAAATTACCTGCTGGCCAGGTAGCGCTTTTTGGCAATCTTATACCTTTGTTCACGTTATTTTTTGCGTTTACCATTCTCAAAGAACGCCTTACTGTGCCGCAAACCGGATTTGTGGTACTTGCTCTGGCTGGCCTGGTCTGGGCAGCACTGCCAGATACCAAGACAAAAGAGGGCGCTTTGACAGCACACAAGCCGCTTGAGGGCTGACATCATAATCATATAATAGTTTTTATCTGGAGGCCTATGCATACTCGTATTGAAAATCTGGAATTTGCCCACGGATATCTGCAGAAAACCGTGGATGAATTGCATAGTGTGGTTCTGGAGCAACAACGGGAAATTCTGGAACTACAGCGTCAGATCCGGATTTTGGCGGAAAAATTGCAAACTGTTGCTGCTCCTGCCCTGCCTGAGATACATGAAAAACCGCCACATTATTAAGGAACCGTTGATTAAATCGAAACGCGTTCATGGCAAAACCCGCGTTATTCTGTCCCTGTCCGGTGCCCAGGGTTGGCTTGAGTCGTGCGGATATGTATAGAATAAATGTTAAAATTATCTATAGTATCTTTAGGGTGTCAGGAAATCTGTTGCCGTGCGATACTGTGTCACACCCTGCCTCTTCCAGCTATATTCACCAAGATGCTTGCCCGGCTGCGTGAGCCTGGCAATGAGCATATTTCGGTTTAATCATTATTTTCCTGATTGCGTTGTGTATAATGGCTGACTCAGGTTTATTTCGTCTGTCCTCAGGTATGATCATAGCCAGGGCACTTTTTATCATGTGTTCAGCCCTGGCCATATGGTGTGGGGTGGCGCTGCTTCTGGACCGGATATTTCCTTTTCCGGTGCAGCGCCTTGATCCGGCCCCCGGCCAGCGCATACTGGACCGCAATGGCCAGGCCCTGCGCTTTTTCCTGGCTCCGGATGAACAGTGGCGTTTTCCTGTCAGCCTTGATGAGGTTTCTCCAGACCTTATTGCAGCGCTTGTGCATTCTGAAGACCGCTTGTTTTACCATCATCCAGGCGTTAATCCTGTGGCCATTGCGCGGGCTGCCTGGACCAATCTGCGCCGTGGCCGCATTGTCAGTGGTGGCTCAACCATTCCCATGCAACTGGCCCGTCTGGCCGAACCACGGCCCCGCACCCTGGGCAGCAAGGTGGTGGAAGCATTGCGGGCCATGCAGCTCTGCGCTCATTTTTCTCGTGATCAGATTCTGACCTGGTACCTGAACCTGGCTCCCTTTGGGGGCAATGTGGTTGGGGTGGGCGCGGCTTCCTGGTATTATTTCGGCAAAACACCAGCCACCTTATCTCTGGGCGAAACAGCCCTGCTCACGGTTCTGCCCCGTTCTCCGGCCAGATACAATCCAGGTGTCAATCCTCAGGCTGCTCGTGCAGTGCGCAACCAGGTGCTTGCGCATTTTCAGGCTCATGATCTGTTTCCGGCCCAGCACATACGCGAAAGCCTGGAGCAGCCCTTGCTGGTGCGTCCAGCGCGCATCCCTTTTGCGGCTCCGCATTTTACCCAGTGGGTGCACAGCAATACTCCTTATACGGCCATGGTGCGTACAACCCTGGACAAGTCCATGCAAAAAACC
>JAAYGZ010000190.1 GCA_012727515.1 Desulfovibrionales bacterium | reverse complement strand
TTGGGAAAATTGACAACAGCCACAACCAGCTTGTCCTGCAAATCTTCGGGCGTGTAGAGATGAGTTATCTGTGCGCTTGATTTTTTCACCCCAAGGTCGCTGCCAAAATCAACATGCAGCACATAGGCTGGCTTTTTTGCCTTGGGAAAAGGCTCTGCCTTGATAATTTTTCCAACGCGCAATTCAATTTTTGCAAAATCATCCCAACTGATTGTTTCCATGTCTGCTCCGTATTTTCTGGCACATGCAGGCTAAAAGTGTATTTTCTATCCAAGGCTGCGGGAATGAGTCTTACCTGTCAACCCAGAGCAGGCGCAGCCCAAGAAGCATGAGCATGGCTCCAGCACCCTTGTGCAGCCAGGCAGACACAGCAGGCGAGGCAGTTAAACGGGCGTTGACCAGGCCAGCGCCCAAAGCCACCAGGCTAAATCCAAACATGGTCAGCACAACAAAGGTCAGACCAAGAATGCACATTTGCAGGGCCGGACTGCCCTGGGCCGGGCGAATGAATTGCGGAAAAAAAGCCAGAAAGAAAATAGCCACTTTGGGATTCAGCAGATTGGCAAGAATGGACTGACGAAAAATAAGCCAGGATGTTTTGTGCGTCCCTGCTGGCGTCAGGATAAGCTGGGGATCAGCTCGCCAGAGCGTAACCCCAAGAAAAATCAGATACAGTCCCCCTGCCACCTTAACCAGAGTAAAGGCCAGCTCTGATGAGGCCAGCATGGCCGAAAGCCCGCAAACAGCCAGGCCCGTGTGCACAATATTGCCCAGGCTGAATCCTGCGGCAGCGGCCAGGGCCGCACCACGCCCCTGGGCCAGGCCACGGGTCAGAACATAAATAATGTCCGGCCCCGGAGTAAAAATAAGAACCAACGAGGTCAGGCTGAAAAGGGCCAGTTGATCAAGGCTTATCATGGTTTTTGCTCCACATTATTCAGGCATTCCAGCACCTTCTGCGTTACGACTTCAGGCCGCAGATTTTCCAGACAGGCAAAATCATGACGACTGCATGTGTTTTTATTGCACGGCCTGCATGCCAGATCTGAAAAAATATCCTGATGATCCGGGGAAGGATAGCGCCAGCCACTGCTGGTTGCGCCCAAAATAGTCAGGGTCGGGCAGCCCACGGCCACGGCAAAATGACGCGGAGCCGAGCAATTCCCCACATGCAGTCTGGCCAGGGACTGAAGCGCAGCCATCTGGCGCAAGCCCACCACATCTTCAGGCACCACCACAGCCTCTGGCAGAGCACAGCCACGCGCCACTTCTTCTGCCATGTGCTTTTCCCCTGGCCCATAAAAAAGTAAAAAACGCAGATCAGGACGCGCAGCATACACCTGGTCAATCATGGCGCTATAGTGCCTGGCTGGCCATAAACGGGTTTGGCGGCGATGGGTGGAATCAAGACAAATGTACGACCAGGGCGCAAGACCGTGAGCAGCAAGATAGCTGTGCGCCCAGGCTGTTTCTTCAGGCGTGAGAAAAATTTCCGGGGCCTGGCCCTGCCAGGTAATGCCCAACGGAGCAAGAATACTGGCCCGAAACATGCCGGAATACCCATCTCTGGGCTGGGCTGTGTGTGTATAAAGCAGGCGATTATACCAGGGCGGAGGATAGGACAAACGCACAGTGGCGCGGCTTAGCAAAGTTACACAACGACAACGGGGCAATTGCTGAAAATCCACCAGCAAATCATAGCGCTCACGAGCAATACGCGCATAAAAACGCAGTTCATGCACCAGGGTTGGCAGGGCTTTTTTATCCACAGCCCAGACCTGATGCACAAAGGGATTGTGTTCCAGAACTGGCAGGCATTTTTTTTCCGTGAATACATCAATCAGGGCATGAGGAAAACGCTCGTGCAATAAACGAATGGACGGCGTGGTCAGCACAACATCGCCAATCTGACGTAATTGGCACACAAGAATACGCTTTGGAACAAAAGACATCAGGTTCATGCCAGGCTCCGGATACATTCTACATACGGTTCCAGGCCCTGCTCTGGATTAAAATCAGGGCGAGAGGTCGGGCCGCAGCCATATAACGCCTCAATGCGCCTGGCCAGTTCCAGGGCATTGGCCGGGTCATCCAGCACGGCTTCTGGCCGCAAAAACACAGAACTTCCATTGCAGGTGGTAGAAAGAGTCGGCAGGCCACAGGCCAGGGCTTCAAGCACGGCATTGGCGCAGGCATCGTAAAAACTATTCAGAACAAACATATCCGCAGCCTGATACAGGCCGGGCATATCATCAACCCGGCCCAGAAAATGAACCCGCGTGTCCAGACCCAGGGAGCGGGCCAGCTGAGTTATCTGGCTGCTGCCCCGCCCTCCGGCCACGGCCAGATGAAAGGATTCTGGGAGCATACTTAAAGCGTGAATCAGCACCGGAATACCTTTGAGTCGAAAATTTGTCCCTGCTGTGAGAATAAGACGGGCCTTCTCTGGCAGAGCAAACATGGCACGGCAGGCTGCTTTGCCATCCCCGGTGGCCGGAACAAAGCGGGTCAGGTCTGGCTGGTTGTAGATAACGCGAATACGGGCAGGATCAAGCCAGGAAAAGGCCTGCACAGTTATATCGCGGACAAAATGGGAGTTTGCCACCAGAACAGGGGTGTGCCTGGCCTGCATGTATTCAATAAGCCGGGCAAGCTGTTTGCCCGGAGAAAAAAACCGCGTCAGCGCCTTGGTCACGCGCTCTGGCCCTGGTTCATAGGCATTCAGGGAATACGCCCAGAACAAACCTGTTGGCCCGCCAGACAAACGCAGCATATCTTGCCAGATAGTATTGCCCAGGCCCAGGCTCACATCAAATTTTTCCTTGCGCCGCACATACTCTGCGGCCAGGGCAAACCACAGGGTTTTGCCCAGTTTTCCAGGCACAGGCCGACCAACCCGTATCACGCGCACCTTGTCCGGGGCCGGGCCATCCTGTTTAGCGCAAATAAAACTGACCTGAAAATCCTGGCTTGGATGGCTGGCCAGATGCGCGGCCAGACGGTAGCCAAATTGTTCAGCCCCACCATAACGGCCAAGTTTGGGAAGCATAAGGGCAACGCGGATCATAGCCCCTCATACACGGTCAGGGTTTGGGCCAGAAAATCCTGACCTGTCAGCCCTGCCATGCGCTGGGCCTGGGACAGGCGCAGGCTGTTGCGCAGTTCCTCACTGGCCAGCACCGCAGCAATGCTTTGGGCCAGGCCAGACACATCACCAGGATCAACCAGGGCTTGCTCATCCAGTAAATCAGGCAACACTCCCACCCTGGTGGCAACAAGTGGCACCCCACAGGCCATGATTTCCAGAGCAGCGCGGGCAATGGTTTCAGACCATAACGACGCCACCACGCCCAGATCCAGAGCCGCAAGACAGGCTGCAATGTCCGGTCGCTTGCCCGTGATCCGGGTCACATGCTCCAGCCCGTGTTCATGCACCCAGCCACGCACCGTGGCTTCTGATGTTGCAGAATCAAAGCCAAGTAAAAGCAGGCGCACCTGCTCATGGCCCTGGGCACGCAGCCTGGCCACGGCCTGAATCAGTTCATGCTGGCCCTTGACCCGATCAAAGCGCCCAAGCAAACCCACAACAAAATCAGCAGGCCCATAGCCCAGTTCCTCGCGCACACGCTGGCGGGCGGGCTGGTCTGGAAAAAAAACACTGGTATCTACCCCGCCCAGAATTTCATGCACGTTCTGGCCAGGCGTGCCAAGGCTGGAGCGAAAATGCCTGGTCATGCGGGAATTGGTCGTAATA
>JAAYGZ010000189.1 GCA_012727515.1 Desulfovibrionales bacterium | reverse complement strand
GTTCCGGCCTATACGCGCAGTACAGACCATCACGATAGGAACACCAGGCAAAGCAAACACAAAAAACACATGCCAGAAGAGCAAAAAAAGCTCCCCAGCAGGAAAAACCAACCAGGGAGCGTATGCTGACGCGGGAAGTACTGCTCAGATTACAACGTCACTACACCTGCACACAGAGCACTTTGTGCTCGCGCTAAAAGGGCGCTCCGTCCATGCCACTGGCCTCAGAAGGAAACGCTGGTCCATAGGATTCCTCCTCATAGCCTGAAGGCTCTGTCTGCGGGCTGGCAGGGCCTTTCTGATTTTGAAACTGCGGAGCCTGTCCGTAGCCGCCCTCTGAGCGGGAATCCAGAAAAACAACGCGGTCTGCACGAATCTCTGTGCTGTATCTGTCAGCCCCGCTCTGGTCCTGCCACTTACGGGTTTCAATCTTGCCTTCTACATAGACCATACGGCCTTTTGTTAAAAAATTACCGCAAAATTCTGCCTGCTTACCCCAGACAACAATGCGGTGCCACTCAGTCTTTTCGACTTTTTGCCCATCCTTGGTGTAGGACTCATCCGTTGCCATGGAAAAATTTGCCACAGCCAGTCCGGACGCAGTATAGCGTACTTCCGGATCACGTCCAAGCCGACCAATCAACATTACCTTATTCAGACTCCCTGCCATATCATCTCCTTGTTTGCGGCCCAGGGCCTATGGTTTGGGGATACGTTGTTCCAGTGCGCCGAGCGCGTCCTCAATGGCATCCGTGGCTTCATTCGCCTTGTGTGCATTCCATTCACCAAGGAAATACTGCAAGGATTCCACCGCTGTCAGCAACTCAGGCAAGGCAGGCTCCAAAACAATACGAACATGCTCAGGTATATCCTGAAAGCGACACATTTCATCTATAGCGCGAACCAGCTCCAAAACACCTTTTTTGTCATGAGGAAATCCAGGCCTGGTTTCCTCAAACGCCCACTGCCACAAGACCGGCCAGGTTGTACGTACATCCTGCTCATCATACGTATAGGCCAGCACCCGCACTTGCAATACACGGCCCATCAGTCTCGCTCCTCCCAGTCGCTTTGTACGCGCCGCACCACGTCCTGAATTGACTCGACCTGGTCTTCAGGACACACGCCAATAAGCGGCTTATCACGGTCCACAGAATCATTGGTTTCAAAATACACAGCGTAAATAATCCCTGCCGGGCCATTGTAGCGTACTGTGGTTTCGCGTTTCATGCGCGACAGGATAAAAAGCTCCATCCCATCTTCCACGTGCACGGTCTGGCTGCCCTTGGTCTTAATTTTGATGTCAACCTCAGGAAAAAAATAATACTTTCCTTTTTCCGGAGCACAAAACAAGGACAAGGCGCGTAACAGGATACGCGAAATAACTTCTTCTTTAGTCAGAAAATGACGAATCGTCAGCAGCTCCTGGCCGGCTTGAACAAATTGCCCGCTGCGTATGCCTGCAAAAGACATAATTTCGCCTTTTTGCGGAGCATACAAGGGTTTTGTGTTCTGCTCCCGTTCCAACCGCGCCAGAAGAGTGCCGGGCTTTTCTTTCCAGGTGCCACTAGGTGCCACAACCTTGGCTCCTGGCTCAGTGACAACAAACTCCACCCGCCCACTGTGCGGTGCGCGGATAACAATTTTTTCATAGGGTTCCTCGCGCAGTTCACGCAAAAGCTCTCTGATATCAATCACGGGAAAATTCTCCTATCTGAAATAGAGGTTACGGCCACCCATGGTTTCCAGGGCCTGCACCAGGTTGGCACGAATTTCCCGACGATCCCAGATGCCCTGGATATGCCCTCGCGACAATGCCTGGAACGCGTTGTGGTAGTTTGGCGGGATATCCATGCCTGTGGTTTCCTTGATGACCCCAGGCCCAGCAAAGCCGATGTTGGCTGAACGCACAGCAAACTGATAGGGAGAACAGCCCAGAAAACTGGCCACTGGCCCGGCATAGGAGTTCGTATCATAAAGCACCAGGTACAGCCCGCCGGCCTCAGTGTAGCGACGCACAGCCATGGTGCAGCGTGGCATCTGGATAACACCGTTTGTGCCTTCCTGAATGCGGATACCTGCTGTGCCATGCACATACGATAAAAACGGCAGTTGTTTTTTACGTGCCCGCTCCATGGCCCGAATGAATTTTTCACCCTCTGCCGCGCCCACGCTGCCACCACGAAACGCGCCCATGAACATGGCCACCATGACCTGCGTACCTTCAATGCGTGCTTCAAAGGTCATACACCCGCATTTATGCCCGGTTTTGCGCTTGGCTTCATCCAATTTCTGATCAAAACCAGGAAACTTGAGCGGATTCATGGACTCAATTTCAGAAAAAATTTCAAAAATAGACCCCGGATCAAAGATATTATGCAGATACCACTGGTATTCCATGGAAAAATGATGCCCGCAAAAGCTACACACCCCGGCCCATTCTCCAAATAAATCCGGCGCCCACTGATCCAGACAGCCATGTGCGCCCGCATTGGGACAGGTTACAGCCCGGTCCTGCTTGGCCTGAGGACTGACATATTGCCATTTGCCACTGCTCTGCGCTCCTTCATCCCAGGCTGAAAGCGAGGTCAGCCCAGCCTTATCAACATGCTCTTCGGTCTGCCCAAAAGGTAATTTAGAAATCAGCTTTTTCCATAGCTTACAGGAACGACCAACAACAACCTGCATTTCTGCATGCACGTCCTCGGCCAGCTCAGTAACTTTTTTATGTTGTTTGCCCAGGAGATCATAGCGAAAATACGAATAGAGCGAGGAAAAAAATTCTCCGGTCCATTCACTGCTCCGGCTGAACCAGTGACGCTTGTCAATATAGGCATGCTGGGCCATGCGCCGGAATTTCATGTAGCGCATCCACACCAGGCGCTCTTTGGCTCTGCTTTCCAGGGTCCAGCGCACATACACATCAGCGCCTTTATGACGCTTCAGGGCAATGGAGCGAAAAAGCCGCACCCCGCGCACGTTCAGGACAATTTCATCTGTTGAAGAAATAACCGCTTTGCGCAGTTTACGAAAAAAATCATAGTGTTCAGGCCTGGCCCCCAGGTCTGGCTCACCGATCTTCCAGTCCACATAGCCCATGGCCCGGTTATCATCAGCAGTGATTTTGAGCTGTTCTGCGCACTGTTCAATGAGTTTGGTTTCAGCCCGCTGTCCGCCGCGCAAGCGCCCTTCAATAGCTGCCGCACCTTCAGGAGAAATAACTGAATAATAGCCGTGCGACATCATAATGCGCGTGTCAGCCAGGGCAATGGCCTCGGCCCCGCCACTGCCGCCTTCTGAAATGACAGAAACCACCGGAACTTTCAGCCCCGCCATTTCATAAAGATTTTTGGCAATCTGCTGGGCTGCGCCAGGATAGTCTTCAATGGGATACGAGCCTGGAGTAAAAACATAGGTGTGGATGGGAATGTTTTCTGTTTCTGCAACTTTCATATAATGCAAGGCTTTGGCATTGCCCCAGGGCTTGACTGAGCCACCGTTGCGAAACTCCTGACCATGCCCTTTTTCCTGGCCAATGACCATCACAGGCTGATTATGTACTTTTTTGCCCCGCTTGCGCGTAATATAGGCCCTGGCAATGAGCATACTGGGGTCTATACTGTAATCATCCTGACCGCCGATTTCTGTATAATTATCATACACATTTTCAAGAATATCCTTGAGGCAGATGCGCTGTGGATGGCGGACAATGCGCACCTTGTTCATGGCAGATAATTCCCGCTCCAGCTTGCGCTCCAGAAAAAGGTACAGCTCTTCCAGGGTTTCCAGTTGGCGGATGGCATCCTGCTTGGTCAGGCTTGGCTCGCGGGCAATATATTCCTCAAGTTTGGCCTCAAGCATGGTGACATTGGTGTTTTCAGTGGGCCCGAAAATATCCTGAGCATATTTCAAGCGGTCCCGCAGTTCTTGTATGCGTTTTTCTATATCCATATGTATTCAGATATGCCTTGTGGGCTAGAGTTGATAAAAAAATTCCAGCGTGGGCTGGCTTAAAATTCCAGAATAGACATTGTTTTGCGGCGTAAAAACGCAATATTGGATTTTAAGGCTTCGCCAGAGGCATTTTCGCCGCGCAATGTCAGGGCATCCAGGAACTCAATGCCGCGAGCTTTGGCTTCTGCCAGATCCTTGCCCCAAATAATGGCAAGCGCCAGGTTTGGGTCAAAGTCAGTGGGAATTTCATATTCTCGATTTGTAGGTACCTGGGTGTGCATGCTCAGCCACGCAACGTCTGGCCAATCAAAGGAGGTAATCCGACCCACCCAGGGCGCGAATTTGTTGTCCGGATCTTCGGCAATGATGCGATACTCAATACCCACGCCGGCAAAAACAATATCTTTTTGCGTATAGCCCAAAGGCGCGCCCAGGCCAACGCGGATTTGCTCGGCAATCAGGTCAATATTATCCTGGCCTTTAATGGAGCTGATACGCGCTGATACGCCATTTTCAACCTGAATGCGCGTATTGACCTCCATGAGAAATGGCTGCCCCGTGGGGCTGACGATCCATTCCCAGGTGCCGATATTGTCATAGCCAGCCTCGCGGGCCATGCGCAGAGAATATTCGGTGATGTCAGCCAGCACCTTGCTGGCATCAAAAGCATAGCGCAGTGACGAGGGATCAAAGCCTGGCGCAACCTCAATGCGTTTTTGCCGGCCAAGAGACTGCACCGAACAATTGCGGGTGCCAAAATGCACGGGATTCTGCCCGCTGCGATCAGCAAGCACCTGCACTTCCAGGTGATTAAAATCAAAAATGCGCTGTTCAATGAGCACGCCTTCATCGCGGAACTGGCGCTTGGAGTAGCTCTTGATGCGTCGCAGGACGCTTCGGAACTTGTCCAGATCGTCCACTTCCTCGATGCCCATGCCGCCGCCACCGGCCGAGGCCTTGACCAGGAT
>JAAYGZ010000188.1 GCA_012727515.1 Desulfovibrionales bacterium | reverse complement strand
TCAATAATTCTGGATTGCTTCCCGCTTCGATTCCTCGCAGTCGCAATGACGGATTTCGGTTTAATCAGCATATCCCTAAGCGTTTGAAAATCCTGCGGGGTTAAGCTTGACCCCGACCTGCGGATGTACTATTTTGCTTTGGTCTGCATGTGAGGATGCTGTTAGCGCTTTGTTCATCATGGGCTATGGTGAACAAAGCATCTTTTTTTTTATTGGCCCACCAACGAAAGAGAAGTGACTATAATGAACAGGATTCCCATATCAGTTGATGGTTGCAAACGCCTGGAAAAAGAATTGGAAGAACTGATAAAAGAACGTCCAGCCATTATTCAGGCCATTAAAGAGGCCAGAGAAGAAGGCGATCTGCGCGAAAATGCAGGCTATGATGCTGCGCGGGAGCGCCAAGGAATGCTTGAGGCCCGCATTAATTATATTGAATCGCGCATGATTCGCTTTGAAGTCATTGATATTGACACCTTGCAGAGTGACAAGATTGTCTTTGGCGCCACTGTGACCCTGCTTGATCTGGAAACAGATGAAACCAAGGTCTATACCTTGCTTGGCCCAGATGAAGCAGACCACACCAAGGGAACCATCTCGCTGGAGTCTCCGGTTGGCCGCGCCTTGCTCGGAAAGCAGGAAGGCGATGAAATTTCCGTTCAGGTGCCACGTGGCCGCGTGGATTATGAAATTGTTTCTGTGGAATATCGAGGATCTGCGGGCTTAAAAAACTAGAGAAACACTGATTAAATCGAACGTACTATAATGGTCATTGTAATTGTTTGTCATCCTGAGCGGAGCGGAGCGGAGTCGAAGGATCTCTGAGATTCCTCCGCTCACTGCGTTCGGTCGGAATGACAAACAAAAGATTTCCTATCACCTTGTGATTGTTAAAGATACGTTTCTCCATGAAATAGGACTCGGCATTTGTCCTTACCATGTGATCGTAACACGAAAACGCTGAATTCTTGACAGGATTTAATCAGCGTCTCCCTAAAAAAATGTACGCCTGGTTCCGGAAAAGTCGTGTGCGGCAAACAGAGGTTGCCCTTGTTACAGGGGCAGAAAAGGCTGCTTACTTCTGTCATCACAAGAACTGCGTATGTTTTCTGCCACTGCAAGCGACCAGCATCAATGTGGCAATCCTGATGCCCACGGCACTTTCTGTCTTGCCATGACGTGCCGTGGTGTACTCAGCGCTTCTTTAAGCTCTCGCGTAGCCGTGTAGCTGCCTGCAAGGCATGAGTAAAATTATAAGACGTAATTGCTTTGTCTATATCTTGCAGATCAGCTTCCAGATCAGCCGGAACAGATTTGGAACGCAGTATCTTTTGTACATCTTTGCTGCCCTTAGGATTGCCAGCCTGCAAAAAGGGCAGCAACGTATCCAGAATTTCTGCCAACTCGTGATATCCTATCGTGGATTTTATCTTCTGTTCAGGCAGTATTTTTTCAATTTCATCCAAAAGGCGCTGCAATTCTACGCAGAATCTATCCACATATTCAGGATGCACATCAGCACCAGGGTCAATCATCAGTTCATCCAGGGCAGTGGCAGCAACGTGTAACGCCGGTGCACCGATATTGCCTGCAATACCGCGCATGGAATGTACAAAAAGTCGTGCCTCATGGGTCTGGCCTGCGGCGAGCAGGCGTTTTGGGGTATCTGCGGAATGCCTGTACATTCCATGTACCTCAGCAAGGGATTGAAAATATTCGTCTTCATCGTCCAGAAAACGGGCAATTCCTTCATCAATGCGAAGTATGGAGGTATCTTCCGGAGCGGAAGGTGGTGCTGGCGTGTGTATAGCAGGAGTATCTTCTTTT
>JAAYGZ010000187.1 GCA_012727515.1 Desulfovibrionales bacterium | reverse complement strand
CACTATACGTCAGGAGTCTGCGGCTGAAATACGGGTGGTGCGTGGCCATAAAAGCGCGTCTGGTCAGGGAAAATTTAGGATACACTGCAGAACGCC
The DNA here is from genome assembly GCA_012727515.1 of Desulfovibrionales bacterium. GTDB lineage: Bacteria > Desulfobacterota > Desulfovibrionia > Desulfovibrionales > Desulfomicrobiaceae > Desulfomicrobium. Next base: position 5,849 of record JAAYGZ010000187.1, on the reverse strand, counting down.
CAAGCCACAGCCCGCGCAGAACAAGAGTGCGCACCGTGGCATGAAGATCAATCAGAGGCAGATGTGCATAGCGTGTATGCAGGCTCTGGCACAAACGCAGCCAGGCCAGGCCATGCAGATCAGCCTCGGCAACGTCAATGACCTGGCGCACAGCAGGATGGCCATCAAACACAGGGGCCAGGGCCTGGCGAGTCAGGACATGAAATGCAAGCCCCCGGCGCTGGCGCCAATACTCAAGCACTCCAGTGGTCAAAAGCGCATCACCCAGGGCGCTCAGGCGCACGGTCAGACAGTCTGTGTTAAAAAAATCAACGCGGTGCATAGTCCTGTCCTTGGTAAAGCGCGGTGTACAGATCCATAAGTTGCGTTGCTGTTTCCCTGGGGTGAAATTTTTGGGCATGCTGCAAACCACGGGCGATCATGGTCTGACGCAAGTCAGCATCTTCCACAACCTGGCCCAGAGCCTGGGCCAGAGCCTCAATATCTCCTGGTCTGGTGTACAGGCTTGCATCTCCTCCTGCCTCGGCAAAGCACGAGCCTGTTGATGTGATCACAGGCACCTTGCTGCACAGGGCTTCCAGAATCGGAATGCCAAAGCCTTCGCCCACAGATGGATAACAAAAAACCATCGCCTGCTGATACAGGGCCGGAAGATCAGCCTGCTCCACCCGCCCCAAAAAATGCACCAGTGGCGTTAGGCCAAGGCGTGCGGCAAGCTCTCGCAAATCCTGCTCCTGCGGCCCCGAGCCTGCCAGCAGCACAGGAATGCGTCTGGAAAGGGGCAGGGTTGCCAGGGCCTGGAGCAAGGTCGCACACCCTTTGCGCGGAATAAGTGAGCCCACAAATAAAATATATTCAGCGGGCAGATGATAACGGGCACGCACTCTGCCCCGGGCCGCTTCATCTGCCTGGTCCAGAAAGGCAGAATCACAGCTTTGATAGACCACCTGCACACGCTCTTGTGCCAGACCAAGCCAGTCGCAGACTTCTGTGGCTGTGTGGGCGCTGATAGCCACAATCATATCAGCGCGCAGGCAACTGGCCCGGTATTTGAGGGCATAGATATGGCGATCAATCCAGGGGTAGAGGTGTGGATGGGTCAGAAAAAGCAGGTCATGCATGGTGACCACAGTGCGGGTGCGCCCGGAAAAACGGGGCACAGGCAATTCATGGGACAAACCGTGAAAAATATCTAACTCATGGCCGCGAGCTGTTCCTGGCAGCCCCCAGGTTCGCCACAATCCAGGCATAGCCCGGCCTGCCTGGCATGGTTCCTGCACAGTGATGGGCAGGCGACCTGGAATTGTGCATATTTTTGCACTTTTATGAGCAGCATAAAGAAAATAACGATGCTCAGGAAAAGTCTCCGCCAAGCCAAAAATGGTGTTTCGCGAATAATTTCCAAGCCCTGTGCTGTTGTGAAAAAATCGTTTAGCGTCAAATCCGATGTGCATAAGAATCGCGTTTGTGTTGCACAAGCCAGGACAGAACATCTGCCAGGCTGTGTGCCTGAAGGGTGGGCCAGCCAGGGCCAGCAGGGCACAGGGCCAGGGGCTGGGTCAGTGCTGGCAGCCCAAGTAACCGGGCCTGGTCCAGACCGTGTCCGGTATGCACCAGGGCCGTGGCAGCACAGCCAACAGCCTGTCCAAAGCCAATGTCGGCCTTTTTGTCGCCGATCATCATGGTGGTTTCCGGGCGCAGGCTGTGCGTGGCGCAGAGTTGCTGCCACAACCCGATCCGGGGCTTGCGGCAGGCACAGCTTTGTTCCGGACTATGCGGGCAGAATGCAGATCCGCTCAGGCGTATGCCCTCCTGGGCCAGCAGGGTTTCCAGGCGGTTATGCACGGACAGGTACTGGTCAGTGGTAAAAAATCCCCTGCCAATGCCACTTTGGTTACTGACAAGAAAAAAACGCACGCCCAGAGTGCAGAGAATGCGCATGGACGCTGTTACGTCGGGAATGAGCTGCACCTGGTCTGGGTCGTGCAGGTAATGGCATTCCACAATTAACGTGCCATCGCGATCAAGAAAAAGAGTATCAATGTGCTGCATAATGTGTCCGTAATCCGGGACTTCTTTGGTCATGATACGGACCCAGGTCAAGTCATCAGTGTTGTTGATGGCCCAGCCAGGCGGCAAGGAAGCAGTTGACGGAAGCCCAGGGGTTGTGGATACGCGCCTGTGCACATGAGGAATTGTTCTTGTGGCACAGTTATGAATTAAACATGGAGCAAATATGAGTTCCACGCAGAAAAGTCAGAAATGGGTGTATGTGGTTGCACTGCTGCTGGTAGGTGCTGGGGTTGGCTACCTTGTACTGAGTGGCCTGTCGCAGAATTCAGTTTATTTTCTTAATGTTTCAGAAGCGCTGGCCATGCCGGAAGACAAATTGACCCAGGCGCGGTTGTTTGGCTCGGTCTGCGAGCAGGATATTGTGCGCGATCCCAGCGCCCTTGGCGTGGCCTTTACGGTTCAGGACAAGGATAATGCAGATCAGACCATGCGCGTGGAGTACCGTGGCGCTGTGCCGGACACCTTCAAGCCTGGCGTGGAAGTGATCCTGGAAGGACGCTTTAATGCGCAGGCACGGGTTTTTGAAGCCACGACCCTGCTGACCAAATGTCCGTCCAAATATGAAAAAAATGAACAGGGCCAGATGCGCCCGCCTGGATATGGCGGCTGATTCATATTTTTTTAACACGTTCATCTTTTAAGGATACCCGTATTCATGCATGCCATCAGTTTTACCGCCTTGTTACTCAGCCTTGTTGCTGGCGTGGGCGTTGCAGCCTATGCTGGCGTACGCGCCCTGAAAAACGATTATTCCACAGTGCCTTTTCTGGAAAAAGCCCAGGTAGTGCTGACCCTGGTGGTCGTGGCCGTGTCTGTGGTGCTGGTGCAGGCACTGGCAAACCGTGATTTTTCCTACGCCTATGTGCGTGATTACACAGACACCTTCATGCCTCTTTTTTATGCAGTAACTGCGTTCTGGGCCGGCCAGAATGGTTCATTTCTGTTCTGGTACCTGGGAGTGGCGGTTATGGGCTGGTGCATGATCTATTCACCGGGCTATTCCCGCTTAGATGACCGGACCAAGGTTTTTTTCTGGCTGTTCTTTTTTCTGGTGGAAATCTTTTTTCTCTATGCCCTGACAGGCCCAAGCAATGCGTTTATGAAGCTGGACCCGGTCCCTGCTGAAGGCAATGGCTTAAACCCACTGTTACAAAATCCAGGCATGATTTTTCATCCCCCGCTTTTATTTCTGGGCTATGCCGGATACACCATTCCTTTTTGCCTGGCCCTGGCCTGCCGTTTGGCTGGTGATGGACGAAACTGGCTGGATTTAAGTCGCAACTGGAACATTATATCCTGGGTTTTTCTGACTGCAGGCATTATCCTGGGCGCCTGGTGGGCATACATGGAACTGGGCTGGGGAGGATATTGGGCCTGGGACCCTGTTGAAAATGCGTCCCTTATTCCCTGGCTTGCAGGCACGGCATTTATGCACACAGCCATTGTTGGCCGTACCCGCAAAACCTTGCTGCGCAGCAATGTTTTTCTTGTTTCCCTGACATTTCTGCTTTGTTTTTTTGCCACATTTGTGGTCCGAAGCGGCATGATTGATTCTTTGCACGCCTTTGGCAGCAGCAAAATGGGCATTCCACTGCTTGTTTTCATGCTTGCGGTTCTTGGTCTGGTGCTCTTTGTCTGCCTTATTCAACGCGCCGACGACACCACACATCTGGACGAGTTTATGAGTCGGCCAGGAATGCTCTTTTTAGGCTCCTGGCTGTTGCTTTGCCTGGGCGGGATTGTTTTTCTGGGCGTTAACTGGCCATTGCTCAGCGCTCCCTGGACAGCCAGCCCGGTCGGCCTGGACGCTGGCTTTTACAACCGGGTCTGCTTGCCCCTTTTTGCCTTTTTAGCCCTGATCATGTCTTTGTGTCCGTGGTTTGGACAGAAAAAAGGCATTCACGACAAGGTCGGGCTGGGCCTGACTATTTGTGCAGGACTGGTCACCGCTGTTGCCCTGTATGTTCTGGGCTATACCCAGCCTGTAGCCTTGTTGGGCGCAGTGTCTGGAGTAATGATTGTGGCTGCGGTCATTTTACTGTTTGTACGTTCCTCGGCAGTGCGCCGCTTTCGTCCTTCCTGGGGAGCTTACGGCGTACACCTGGGCGTGGCGCTGATGGTGGTGGGTGTGGCTTTTTCCGGGCCATACAAAGAAGAGGCCGAGGCAGTGCTGGAAAAAGGGCAGAGCATGACTGCGGGCGCGTATATGGTCACATTTCATGAACTCATCCACAATCACGATAACCCGGCCATGAATGTGCACGAGGCTCGTTTTTCTGTGACCCGCGATGGTCAGCCCGTGGGCAATCTGGCCCCGCAAAAGCGCTTGTATCGTAATTTTGATCGCTCTTCTTTTGCAGAAGCATCGCTTATTCCCTCTTTGGGCGAAGAAATTTATGCCACGCTCCTGGCTTTTAACGAGGAAGGTTCTGTCAGCATCAAGATCAGCATCAACCCCTTGGTGAACTGGATCTGGATCGGTGGAACCCTGTGCTGTCTGGTCGCCTTTTTGTGTTGGAGAAAAATAGAACGTCCATGAGTACATGCGTGCTCCAGGCTCTACAGCTCAGCCATTTTTTTGGCTCCCGCCTGATCTTTAAAGGTGTCAGTTGCCAGATCATGGCTGGACAGATCACCCTGGTTGGCGGCCCCAATGGAGCTGGCAAATCAACCCTGCTCAAGATCATGGCTGGCCTTCTTGCTCCAAGCAGCGGCACAATTGAACGCAAGGTGCCCAACGCAGCCATGGCTTTTATGGGACACCAGACCTTTGTCTATCCGGCCCTGTCAGCCCTGGCCAATCTGGAATTCTGGAACAGCGTGTATGAACAAGGCCAGAGCGAAGCAGAGTTACTGGCCTTGCTGGACCGGGTTGGCCTTAAACCTTTTGCCCTGGAATCAGCAGGTACATTTTCCAGGGGCATGGCCCAGCGCTTGTCCCTGGCCCGTGTTCTTTTGGTGGAACCAGCGCTGATTTTTTTAGACGAGCCCGCCACTGGCCTGGATACTGCTTCCCAACGTCTGCTGCATACTGAACTGGATGCAGCCAAAGTACGGGGAGCGGCCATTGTCTGGATTTCCCATGACCTGGAAAAAGACGCACTTCAGGCAGACCAGATGCTTATTCTGAGCGGACGGCGCATGTCATTTTGTGGCTCAGTGCCTGATTGGAGAAGCACATGCCAGGCATAATAACCGGAGCCTGGACCGTGGCTGGCAAAGATCTGCGCCTGGCTTCTGCCCGAGGCCAGGGCCCGGTACAGGCCGTGCTGCTGGGCCTGCTCCTGGTTTTTATCTTCAGCCTTTCAGCAGAGCCAGGAGAGCATTTTTCAGCCCAGCAAGGCATGGCTATTTTTTGGCTGTGCAGCGCATTTGCCGTTGTCTTAATTTTTGCCATGCTCTTTCGCTTTGAAGCAGAAAACGACACGGGCACAGCACTGCTTCTTTCGCCCTTGCCGGTGCAGGCCTTGTGGCTGGGCAAAACCCTGGCCGGGCTGCTGATCCTTGTGGGTTGCCAGGTCTTTTTTCTGCCCGCATCTGTTGTTTTTCTGGATTTGTCCTGGAATGCTTCCCCCCTGCCCCTGGCTCTGGCCATTTTCGGAGTTGATCTGGGCCTGTGCATTGTAGGCGCTCTTGTCGGAGCCATGGGCCAGGGCAATGGAGCCAGAGACGCCCTGCTGACCATCATTATTTTTCCCTTGCAATTACCCTTGGTGCTCAGTGGCATCCGTATTGGCGTGGGCCTTATGCACAGCGCAGAGCTTTCTGCCCTGCAT
>JAAYGZ010000186.1 GCA_012727515.1 Desulfovibrionales bacterium | reverse complement strand
GTCCTGTCTGAGCATGTTGGTCGCAAAAAATACATTGTCCAGGACAGCCTTGCAAAGGTAAAAAAAATGGAACCACGCGCAACAGGGAGCGTGGAGGTTCTGGATGCACAATGCAAAGTTGACGGGTGGAAGAATTCATTCTCAAAAAGAAAAAAAACAATCTGTTAGGCTTGAAAAAAAAAAGCGTGTCAGATACAGGGCGATCAAGAATGCAGTGCCTGCAGGCTCTGCAGATACATAGTAATACTTTTCTTTCACCATGTTACATTTTTTTGCCAGCCAGGCTACAATTCCGACCAGGAGACACCATGAGCGCAAGCACCCTGACAAAAGCTGATATTGTTGATAAAATTTATGAAAAATCTGATCGCAACAGGGCAGAGGTCAAGGCCAATGTGGAAACCATGCTGGAGATTATGAAAGAGGCTATTCAAAAAGATCATGCTCTGCTCATCAGTGGCTTTGGCAAATTTGAAGCATACCAAAAAAATGCCCGCAAAGGGCGAAATCCTCAAACCAACGAATCCATCATCCTCTCAGAACGCAAGGTGATTGTTTTTCGCTTGTCGCGCAAGCTACGCGCAGAGCTTAATCCGCAATAATAAAACAATCCGGGCTTTCCCGAAGCAATTTCTGGCGAGTGGCTTCAGCATCCTGGAGTGTTGAAAAAACACCGATCTGCACTCGCCAAAATGTTGTTCCATTCAACTCACCCCGCGTGACACGAGTTCCGCGAAAGCCTCGTGTCACCAGTGTGTTTTTGAGGCGGTGCGCATTATCTGCAACCACAAAGGCTCCGTACTGTACATAGAAAGGACCAACATAGATAATGCGCTCTCCGGCCACAGTCTGCACATGCACTCGTGCAGTTCCCGGCCCCACAACACCAAGCATATCTGCCGCAGCGTAGGACAGATCAATAATACGGTTATTGACGAACGGACCGCGATCATTGATGCGCACTTCAGCACTGCGTCCATTGTCTAAATTTCTCACTAAGACCTTGGTATGCATGGGCAGGATGCGGTGCGCAGCCGTCATCTTGTACATATCATACCATTCCCCGTTGGCTGTTTTCTTCCCATGAAAATTTGGACCATACCATGACGCAACCCCTGTTTCTGCATAGCCTTCGGCTGAACCAAGGGGATAATAGGTCTGCCCCAGGACCGTGTAGGGCTTATAGGTGCCGCCTTTTTTGGCCGGGCTACCAGGCTGGGTCTTTTCTGAGCCAGGTGGTCGATAGCTCCCTGACGGTTGTTTAGAACCACAGCCCAGGGCCAAACAACAAAAAGACAGGACAAGCACTGTGGCAATGTATCGTAGTACTTTGCTTTGCAACGTATGCCGGATGACAGAAGCAGAACTCAGATCAAACATGGCTGTATCGTACATTGCATACCTTGATATTAGATTGCGTTAAGGATTTTCTACGTTCTGGCGTAACACATTCTGGATAATGTCGGGGATCATCTGCCAATGAAATGCAGAGCATCCTGGTGGCCTGCTGAACTGGCCTTGGCTGTTTTTTATCATCAGCATGGGCCATGCCTGCGCTATTCATGTGTCCAACATTATGTTTTTGTATCAGAGAGTGGGTATGGATACAACCTGGAGACTGCGGAATAGTATTGGCAATTTTTTCAGAAATTATCCTGTCTTTTCAAGGCCCATTCTGCATTTCTTTCAGGTAAAGAGTAAGAAGACATTTCAGTACGAAAATGCGGATTAAAACGTCATTTCCGCTGGCAGGGGCGTGGCCTGCCAGGGAGTGACGTAAAGGAGTGATACGTCCTTAAAAGATGTCCGGGGTATGTACATCCAGGGCCAGAGTTTTTATTTTACTTTGGAGTTTTTCACATCATAACCAACCTTGGTGATAGCATTTTCAATTTCTTCAATAGAGGTTATGGAATCATCAAAATCAAGTTTGGCTTTGCTGGTATTAAAAGAAACAGAAATTGAATCTTTTTCAACACCATTGACAGTTTTCAGGGCTGCTTCAATTTTTTGCATGCACGAAGGGCAGGTCAGGGTTTCAAGTTGAATGTTCGCGGATTTCATACTTCCTCCTGAAAGATTGCAGAGTTGGGTTGAATATATGTTACTTGGCTCAATTTACGCTATTTTATAGCGCAGTAAGCGCATACCATTGACCACAACGGCCAGAATACTTCCCTCATGGACCAGCATACCAATGGACATATTCATCCAGTCGCTGAAAATAAGGCTGGCCAGCAAAAATACGACAACGCCCACGGCAATAGTGATATTTTGGATCATATTGCGAGCCGTGGCTTTGGCCAGACCCAGGGCATGTGGAAGCCTGCTAAAGTCGGAATTCATAAGCACGACATCAGAGGTTTCAATGGCCACATCTGTGCCACTTCCCATGGCAATGCCAATATCAGCCAGGGCCAGAGAAGGACTGTCGTTGATGCCATCTCCCACAAACGTTACTGTTTTTCCCTGGGCTTTAAGTTTTTGCACAAAGGCTGATTTGTTTTCAGGCAGCATGTTGCCATAGGCGTTGGTCAGGCCAAGTTCGCGCCCCACCACATCAACTGTGCCCTGATTGTCGCCAGAAAGCATGATCAGATCGTGTACACCAAGTTTTTGTAACGCCTGTAAATGAGAACGCACATGAGGCCTGATCTGGTCACGTACACCCATAATAATGTGCAACTGGCCGTTAACAGAGGTAAACACAAGAGAATTGCCCGCTTGTTGCAAATTAGTCACTGCATGCAGGGCTGCTTCGGGCAAGAAAACCTGCTCGCTTTCCATAAGGGACACATTACCAACAGCAACCCGTTTGCCTTTGACTGTGGCCACAATGCCTGCACCTTTGGCGACCTGCGTGTTTTCCACAGGGTGCAGCTCTGTTATTCCCAGTTCAGACAAAACAGCCTTGGCCAAAGGATGACTGGATTCGTGTTCAATGCTTGCCAAATAGGTGCGTGCGTCCACAAGTTCAGGCTCAAGGTTTTCTGCGCCCTGGGTGCAGATATGACCTGCGCTATCAAAATACAGGGTCTGGGACACAGCAGGATTACCCATGGTGAGGGTGCCTGTTTTATCAAAAATCATGGCGTTGGTTTTACTAAATGAGTGAATAACTTCACTTCCTTTGAGTAAAATTCCGTGTTTTGCGCCATTGCCAATACCAGCCACATTAGAAACCGGAACTCCAATGACCAAGGCTCCCGGGCAGCCAAGAACCAAAATGATAATGGCCAGTTCAACATTGAATGTCACCAGATACACAGCAAAGGCAATGCCCAGCACTGCCGGAGTATAGTATCTGGAAAAACGGTCAATAAAGCGTTCCGCATCTGACTTGGCATCCTGTGCCTCTTCCACCAGTTCAATGATCTTGCCAAATGTGGTGTCCTCGCCAACCCGCTCAGCCCTGATCTGGATAGTCCCGTTTTCCACAATGGTTCCGGCATAGACAAAGGAGCTGACATCTTTTTCAACGGCCATGGATTCGCCAGTAATGCTGGCCTCATTAATAGATCCAGCACCGCTGACCACCGTGCCATCAACAGGAACCTTGGCTCCGGTTTTCACCAGAAGAATATCCCCTACATCCACATCGTCCACGTCAACGTCTGCAAACTGACCATCAGCCATTTGTTTTAAGGCACTTTCCGGAGCCATTTCTGTTAAGGCTTTGATGGCAGATCTGGTCTGGTTTAAGGTGCGTTGTTCCAGAAAGGCTCCAAATAGGAACAAAAAAATGACAATGGCAGATTCTTCAAAATTCTGAATGAGAAAAGCGCCGGTCACAGCCAGGGTCACCAGAACATCAATGCTCACAATTTTTAAGCGCAAGGCCTGAAAGGCCTGGAGAGCAATGGGCAGGACGCCGATAACCGAGGCAATAATCAGCGCTGCCATAAACATCTGATCGTTTTTAAGTACCCAGTGGCTACTAAAACCAAGGGCAATAAAAACGCCGTTGATAAACATGATGTTGTTTTTATTTCTGAAAATAAAGCGTTGCATAGCTATCCCTTGGCATCTTCATATGGTGGGGCGTAAAAATGACAGGCAAGAGCAAAGATTATCAGTCTTGGCTGGTATAGGCAGTGTCCAGTTCCCGCAGCATCTGGTACACTGCGGCATAGGTTTCACAAGTATCTGGAGGCACGGTATATGTATTGGTAACGCTGCGAAGCTGAGCAAACTCATCCGTAAGATCCGGACGTGAGTTTGGGGCTGCTTTAATTTTTGCCACCAGGGACGTGAATATGCTATGGACTTTTAAGAATTCCGGATGACTCTGACCATGAACACGAGCCACAACAGGCACATACAACTCAAGATTTTTTGCGTGAGTATCCCAAACATGCTGAAGCGTTGCCATACAAAGACTCCTTACATAACCAGATGGGCTGGTCAGGGGTTACGTGTTTATCGTATAGGTATCAGCTGAAAACAGACAGTAACTCCTTACCATCTATCGGAACATATATTTGTCAAGGGCAGACATAAAAAAGGCGCCGATTGTCAGATCAAGTCTGAACTACTACACTTCAATACATGACACGCACTGGAATCAGCGTTTTGTTGAACACTTCAGGCTGTTTTTACAGCTCCTCCCGTACAGGCACATGTTTTATATTTACGCCCTTGGCGATGAAGTAGGTATGTTCGGCAATATTGGCTGAACGACGACAAATACGGTTTAAGGCCCTGCAGATCAGTATGCCGTGCATGCCAGCATATGATTTTCCACTGTTCCCACTTTGGCCTTCCAGACAAAAATAGCCCATGATCTGCTGCAGGGCCTTGACCTCTTCCTGGGTGCTCTCATCTTCTTTGCGACAGAGCGCGATTGCTGCAGAAGCATCCAGGGAGCGGAAGCAGTCTACTGCACGTTTGTACGATTTTTTCGCGGTCTCCATAAGGGCAAAAACAGCGTCCATGACCGGTACAGGCAGTGTTTCGTGCAGAACAACGGCCCGCTCAGCAATGTTTACTGCTTCATCCCCGATGCGTTCAAGATCAATGACCATGCGCAGCGAAGCCACAACAAAGCGCAGATCCTGGGCCATTGGCTGGTGACGAACCAGAATGGACAGGGCCATTTCATCAATCTCATTTTCCAGTGCGTTAACAGACACATCGCCGTCAACCACTGCGCAG
>JAAYGZ010000185.1 GCA_012727515.1 Desulfovibrionales bacterium | reverse complement strand
GTGCTCATCAGGCCTCCCTGGGCACAATGGATGCCGTTAAAATTCCTTCGGCCACTGTCTTCTCATTTACAACAGCCTTTGCGTTGGTTTTCCACATGCCTAATTTATGACGTTCATAGGTTACATGCAGATGTAATTGATCACCTGGAAAGACCGGGCGTCTTAGACGTACTTTTTCCATACCTGTAAAAAGAAAAATTTTATCTGTTGTTTCTGCTGGTGGCAGGCTCTTGATGACAAGAATGCCTCCTGCTTGGGCCAGGGCTTCTAAAATCAATACACCAGGCATGACCGGATACGCCGGGAAGTGCCCCTGGAAAAAAGGCTCATTAATGGTCACACCTTTAATGGCGTGAATAGATTTCATAGGCTCAAAGCTCAACACCCTGTCAACCATGAGAAATGGATACCGATGCGGCAATAAATCCAAAATATCCCGGCTGACAATCTCTCCATACTCTGGTTTGGTCAACATGGTTATTCCTCTTTCTGTGCTAACTGTTCTTTAAGTGCTGCGAGTTCTTTTTCCAGGCGATGTAAACGCCGTTTCAAATCTGGCAGCTTAGGCATAATCATAGAGGTACGTAAAAACGTGCCATGAGGCATGGCTGGTGTACCACTATAATCTTTTCCAGCTGGAATATCCTGCCCAACACCAGCCTGGGCCCCGACCCGACATCCATCGCCCACGTGCAAATGCCCGGCTATACCCACTTGTCCTGCCAAAATTACCTGATTACCTATGACTGATGACCCGGCAATGCCCACTTGGGAAACAATCATACAATGTTGACCAATCTGGACATTATGTCCCAACTGGACCAAATTATCTATTTTTGTTCCCTGCCCAACTGTGGTCTGGCCCAAAGCAGCCCGGTCAATGGTTGTATTTGCACCTATTTCCACATCATCTTCAATAACCACATGACCGATTTGCGGAAACTTTACGATGCCTGATGCTGACGGAGCAAAGCCAAAGCCATCACTCCCAAGGACCACACCAGCATGAATAAGTACGCGCGCACCTATTTTTGTGTCTGCCATCAAAGAGCAGTTGGGATAGATACAGGTGTCTTCGCCCACCTGACAGTTCTCACCAATGTAAACACCACTGAAAATCCGTGCTCTGGCTCCTATCCGGGCCCCTCGCTCAATAGTCACAAAAGGATAGATAAGGGCATCCGGATGCACGTGTGCATCCGGATGAATCCAGACCTGAGAACTTTGTCCTGTAAACGAGCCTTGTGGAAGAGCAAAAAAATGCACACAGCGGGCAAAATCAACATACGGTTGCTCACTGATTAAGGCCCTTGGCGTCAGATGAGCATCTTTTCCAGCAAGTAAAATCGCAGCAGCCTGTGTTGTAGCAACCTGATCTGCATATTTTGGATTGGCAAGAAAGGATATTTCCGAGGTTGTTGCTGCAGCAAGCGTATTTACCCCGGTAATTTCCGTATCAGCACAGGGCAAAGTCAATCCAAGGTGTGATGCAATTTCTGATAACAACATGGCAAAATTACTTACGCAGAACTTTATTCAGCTCAGCAATAATAG
>JAAYGZ010000184.1 GCA_012727515.1 Desulfovibrionales bacterium | reverse complement strand
AGGGATGGTATGATGTCTGAAATAGATTGTGCGGAGCTCATAGAGATCCTTGATAGGCTGCTGCCGTATCTGCAAACTCGCAAACCAAAAGGGTGTAAGGATATTCTGGCTGAATTGCAGTTCAGGTCTGTGCCTGCTGCTGTGGAGGATGAAATTGCCAGTCTGAAAAAGCTGGTCCAGGCCTATGATTTTGCATCTGCCCTTGATGTGGCCTCTACGCTACGCAATAGCCTGAACAAAATGGAAGTGTTATGATAGATCTTTCTTCATGTACCATTCTGGCTGTGGACGACACGCCCATGAACCTGGATATTCTGGTGAATATACTGGGAGAACAGTATGATTTATCAGTTGCTCTGAATGGAGAAACAGCCCTTGAAATGGCCTATAGCCAAACCCCTGATCTTATTCTGCTGGATATTATGATGCCTGGCATGGATGGATTTGAGGTGCTCAGGCGCCTGAAAGAGGACAGGCAAACCAAGGATGTACCTGTGCTTATGCTGACAGCTCTTTCTGAAACCGGGAGCAAGGCCCAGTGTTTTCAACTGGGTGCTGTGGATTATTTAACAAAGCCCTTTGATGTGGAAGAGTTGCTGGCTCGCGTGCATACACATTTAAGCCTGGGACGAATGCAGCGCAGCCTGCGTCAGCATAATGAAGTTCTGGAACAAAAAGTACGCGAGCGAACCAAAGAACTTATTGTGACCCAGCAGGCAACCATTGAAAGCATGGCTGCTCTGGCTGAGTATCGTGACCCGGAAACAGGGGAACATATCCGTCGCGTGAAAGGCTATGTGGGGCTTATGGCCGCTGTGTTGCGTTCTTTGCCGCAGTATGCAGAGCAGATGAGTGACGAGATGGTGGAGTTGGTCACATTATCTGCCCCGCTGCACGATATTGGCAAGGTCGGGGTTAAGGATCATATTTTGCTGAAGCCAGGCAGACTGGAGCCGGATGAGTTTACAGAAATGAAGCGCCATGCTGAATATGGGCGCAATGTCATTCGGTCTGTACAAAAGAAACTGGGGTCAATGCCCTTTTTACAGGTCGCTGAAGACATTGCCTATACGCATCATGAACGCTGGGATGGGGCAGGCTATCCACGCGGATTGCATGGAGAAGATATCCCTTTAAGTGGACGGATCATGGCTTTGGCCGATGTGTATGATGCGTTGATCAGTCGCCGGGTCTATAAACCACCCTTTGCCCATAGTGAGGCTGTGCGCATCATTCAGGAAGGCCGGGGCACACATTTTGATCCCCAACTCACGGATATTTTTTTGGAGCATATTGAGGATATACGGGCCATAGCCCTGGCCTATGCGGAATCTGATGAGCAGATTACGGCTCTGTCACAGTAAGTAAAGGGGCGACATAAGCGCCCCTTTTGTCTGCTTGCAGTATTTTTTATGTAAAGGACTTAGCAAAAAGATCAGCAATGGCCTGGCGACCGTTGTCTTCTAAGAAGCGGGTGCCGGTTCCGGCAAAATGCGTGGCATTAATAGTTGGTGTGGCGAAGCGTTCCCAGATTTCTCCGGTCCATTTATGCCAGCTGTTGCGCACCTGATCAAAGGTAAACAGTGGCTTGTTGCAGATTTTTGCGAACTCCGTACCCCATCCGGTTCCACCTTTGACAGTTCCATCTTCCATGATCGTGCCAATGACAAACACTTCATGCCCGGAATCAACCTGGTACATGATGGTTTGCAGGATTTTGCGCATGAGCGGGGCATTGGTAAAGGTGCGGTTGAGCAGCTTGGAAACATAGCTCAGGCTGACGTCCTTGCGCATGAGTTCTTCAGAAGTCAGTACGCGCAGGCCGCGAGTCCGTTCAATTTTATGATCTTCAAACGTAAAGGTCACTTCCTGTACGCCATATTTTTCAGCCAGGCGGCCAAATTCACTTTCCGCGCCCGGGGCACCGCCGCTGAATAATGTATACTCTGATGTGGGCATGAGCACTCCTTTCTCGTTGAAATGTTGGAGACAAGTTAGGGACGCGCTGATTAAATCGAAACAAGTCATTGCGACCGCGAGGAATCGAAGCGGGAAGCAATCCAGAATCTATGACTTATCAGTAGGTTATAGATTGCCGCGTCGCTACACTCCTCGCAATGACGGAATTAATCAGCATTTCCTTAAGAATCCTGGCCAATTCATCCCGCCAGCTATGCCTGGGAAAAGGCCATGAATCAAGAATTAAGCCTTGGCCGCTGTCTTCAGATCGCTTGTGGCGTCAGTGACTTCCCACGGAAAAAGCACATCCTCACGACCAAAATGACCATAACAGGCTGTTTTCTGGTAAATGGGCTGAATCAGGTTCAGGCGCTTGATGATAAAATAGGGCCGCAAATCAAAGACATCCTTGACCGCCTTGGTCAGGACTTCATCAGGCACCACGCCTGTTCCTCCTGTGGTGACCAGGACAGACACAGGCTCGGCCACGCCAATGGCATAGGCGATCTGTACTTCACAGGTGCCAGCCAGGCCAGCGGCAACCACGTTTTTGGCCACATAACGCGCCATGTACGCCCCACTACGGTCCACTTTGGACGGGTCTTTGCCAGAAAAAGCACCGCCACCATGATTGCCCATGCCACCGTAGGTATCATTGATGATT
>JAAYGZ010000183.1 GCA_012727515.1 Desulfovibrionales bacterium | reverse complement strand
CGAGAAGAAAATTTTCAAAAACCTTGCGGAGAGGTAGCGAAGTCCGGTCGTAACGCGCCCGACTCGAAATCGGGTTACGGACTAATAATCCGTACGTGGGTTCAAATCCCACCCTCTCCGCCAACCCATTGATATAAGCCAGCTTTCCAGCATTTGGGAGGCTGGCATTTTTTATTGTACCAGGGTTTGCGGTTCGATCTTGTTTGAAATTGGGTCTTCTGAGTCGTCCAGGATGGCAACGACACATCTGTCCACGTCCAGCTCGTGGAGGTAGCGCTCGATAGTGGAGAGATTCTGGTAGCCCAGGAATGCCTGGATTTGAAATGGTGTGGCCTGGCGGTAAATCTTTGGACCTCTGCCAGGGGAAGATGAGTTGTAGTAGTTCCAGTCTATAGTTTTCTATCTGGATATGTTCTTTTTCCGTGAAATAGGCGTCCGCAACTTTCTCAGATCATCTGCAGGTTGTACTGTCTGTGTCCAAGGCCCAAAGATTCGGCATATTCCAGCAAATAGGCCCCGCGTACATGACCGTGGATGGCTTCAAATTTATCCTGCCCAGCACAGATATCTGCGGGCAAGGCACTGGGATGCAGTGGCTGGGCCTGATTAACCAGGTCCAGGCACGCCTGATCCAGGGCCACAGGGTCCCAACTGGCTAACACGCCTAAATCCGGACAAATGGGCGCGTCAGAATAGCCAGTGCAATCACATCCTGGGCTGACATGCTGAATATATGCAATATGCAGGGTGGGTCTGGAGCGGGATAAAAGGATTGCTGCCGTGTATTCAGCCATGCGTTCTAAAAACGTTATGACATCCACGCGCCAGTCTATCTCAAGCCCGCGTGAGGTACAGACCAGAAAACACGCGGCACAACCCACGCAGGCCGAGCGGTCAATGGTGATACGCCTGGATTCATCCAGGGCCAGGGCGTTGTGGTTGCATACTGCCACACAGTTCCCGCAGCCCGTGCAGTGCGCAGGATGAAGGGTGGGCCCAAGGCCGCAATGCTGCTGCATTTTGCCCCGGCGCGTGGCACAGCCCATGCCCACATTTTTCAGCGCTCCGCCAAAGCCGGCCAGATCATGGCCCTTAAAATGGCTGACCGTGACCATGATATCTGCATCCACAATATCACCAGCCACATAGGCCACATCAAAATGCTTGCCAGGGCAGGAAATGGTGCGTTCATTGCCGCTTTTAAGACCATCAGCAATGAGGACTGGCGCACCAAGCACATTGGGGTCAAAGCCATGAGCTGCTGCTTGTAGCCCATGAGAAACAGCTTCGCCCCGCTGGCCCACATACAAGGTGTTGGTATCTGTCAAAAACGGCCTGGCCCCGCATTTGCGTAAAAAATGCAGGAGTGGCTTGAGTTGCAGGGGCTGAACATGAGCCATGCCCCCGCTTTCACCAAAATGCAGTTTGATTGCAGCCAGATCACCAGAGCGCACATGCGCGCCCAGGCCCACTAGTTTGAGCAGGCGTTTTATCCTGGCCTCATAAGGGAGTTTACGCGAGGCCCGCAGATTCCAGAAAAAAACAGGCGCAGTCATGATTATCTGGCAGGAATAGATTCCTGAGCTTCTGTGAGCAGGAATTTTCCCTGCTGAATCCAGCGCTTGAGTTCTTCAGCCACTTCAAGGGATAAGGAATAGCTGGTCAGCGGTGTGGTAGGAATGGTCTTGCCTTCAATATGCACTTCTCCCTGGCGCAACTGGGCAAAGCTTACATGGCCGTATGGGCTGGGATAGCCATTGGGATAGTCTTCTCCGTAATCAACCACAGGCACCAGAATGTCTTCGTCAGCCACGCCCGTGAACCAGGCTATTTCTTCGTTCAAAACAGGGATGGGAATGCCCAGGCCCACGGCCAGTGAACAGCCATAGCCCACAATGCTCACTCCTCGCAAATACCTGGGATTCATGGTTTTGAGATCACCTTTGACCATGAGCGTACCAGATGGCGTCAAGGGCAGGCCGCGTTCTGTGCGTTTGGGCTCAGCCACATGCTGGGTGCCTTCTCCAAGAACATAACCAATGCCGCCTCCCAGAAAAATGCGTGTGCCCAGACCAATGGTCAGAAAGTACGGGTCATTAAAAAGCGGGCTGAGTTCTCCGGCAGTGGCGTAGTTGGCATTGCCCATATTGGATTTAAGGGGCCCCATGTATGTGTATTTGAGCCTGGATGTTTTGTTAATGGCGCAGTTGTAGTTTTGGTACGCATTGCGCGGGTTAAAAAGAATTGCATTGCGCAGTTCAGACAAGGATAGCTTTTTTTCCAGAGTCTTGCGTGGATAACAATCCGTACCGTATGCTTCTGCCTTGAGGTGGACGCGCTTGCCCTTGACCAGGTCTTCAATGACATGCCCGCCACCATAGGTGAAGCGTCCGGGATAGACCTTGTTTAAGGGATCATCCTCGGTTGGTTCTGTGGCTCCGATATAGGCATCAACAGCGGCAATTCCAGCGTAGGCCGGGACACCGTTTAGCCAGAGTTTTGCTGTTTTGATGGTCGGGGGCTGCTGGCCGATATTAAACAGCAGACCAGATGAACACATAGGTGAGAAAGTGCCGGTGGTGACGACATCGACCTGTTGCGCAGCCTTGACCTTGCCTGCCTTGCGAACTAGACTGGTCATTTCGGTTGCGTTGAGGACAACAGCTTTGCCCTGGCGGATTTTCTCATTAATTTCGGCAATAGTTCTATGTACTTTATACGTTGTGCTCACTGATTTGTCCTCCACAATAAATTGGGGTTTGCCCCGCAAGAAATGCCTATGTCTGATTTGTTTGCCGGAGTAAACAGGCTCATGCCACGAAAACGCGCAGAGAATGCCGCATGAACCACGAGAGCCTGTACCAGGAGCTAACGCGCGTTTTTCCGGAACAAGAGCTGGAAAAATGGTTTGGCTCGTTATCTTTGGCTGTTTCGGGCACAAGTCTGGAGGTTCGATTTCCGCACAGATTTTTTGCCCAATGGTTTGCCACTCAGGTTCAGTCACGTTTTGAGCAGGCCCTGGCCGCAACGGATCTGACCATTACCTACCATGTGCGCGAGGACGGACAAGATATTTTGGTTCGCGAGCGCACACCTTCGCTCAGCTCACTGCCTTTTGGCCGGGAATTTGTATTTGAAAATTTTTTGACCAATCAAAAAAATTATTTTCCCCTTGCCTCAGCCCAGGAGGTGGCTCAGAGCGCGGACGTGGTGTATAATCCCTTTGTGCTCTGTGGCGAAAGCGGTGCTGGGAAATCTTTTTTGTTGCGGGCCATTGCCAATGCGCACAGCGAGCGCCATGCCGAGGATGTCTTTGTTGCAGGCATTGAGGAGATGCATGGTTTGTATGCTTCGCGCAGTGATGCACGCACCCATGTGATGGGCATGGATTTTTTTGGCTTGGATGATGTGCAGGATATTAAAAACTATCCGTATTTACAGACAGAACTTGTTGCCTTGTTTGATTATTTTTACAACAAACGCAAGCAGATGGTTTTTTCCTGCTGTGGCAAAATCGCGCACTATGATTTTTTAACACCCAAACTCAAATCACGCCTGGAATGGGGACTTATTGTTGCGCTCAAAAGTCCGGACCTGGATATTCGCACCCAATACACCCAGGCCCGCTGCCGGGAACGCCATCTTGACTTGTCCCGCGAGCGGATATTGCTTCTGGCCCAGCGCTTTCCAGATCTGCGCAACCTGGAAGGGTGCTTGCTCAAACTCTGGGCTTACCGGGAATTAGTGCAGGACCAAATTCCTGATGATGAATTTGAAAACATCCTCAATTATCTGGACGACCGCTCCACAGCCATCCTGACTTCAGAGCATGTACTTACTGTGGTCTGTGCAGAGTTTTCTCTTTCTCAGGACCAGATGCTTTCTGCCGTGCGCAAGCAGGAGCTTGTCTATGCCCGCCAAGTGGCCATTTATCTCTGTCGTACGCAGCTGGGGCTTTCTTTTCCTGAAATCGGGCGCATTTTGGGCGGACGCGACCATTCCACGATCTTGTATCATTACAAAAAGATAAAACAGGCCCAAAGTGACGATAAAAATTTAAAAACCCTGCTGCAATCTTTGTCTGAAAAATGCCTTGCCCTGGCTGAATCGAGCAAGACACAGCAATAATAAGGAGTTTGCCATGTTCGTCCGTATTCGTAAGGAAGATGTTATAGATGGTGTCATTAATGCCAGCAATATTATTCCTGCCAAAACAGGAACAACCTATCTGCGCATTTTGTGGCTTAAGGCAGAGAGCACAGGGCTGTCCATTTTTGCCACAGATTCAAGCCTGGAGTTTGCCGGACAGTATACGGCCAATGTACAGCACGAAGGGCTGATTGGTATCCAGGGCAAGCAGTTTTGTGAGCTACTACGGCGTATGCCCCCTGGAGAACTTGTGCTCAAGACAGACGAACAAGGCAAGCAGCTGCACATTGAACAGGGGCGGCGCAAATACAAGGTGCCAACCTATGATTCATCCTGGTTTCAGGATTTTCATGAGTTCCCGGATACTGGAACCATCACCTGGTCTGGAGAACACTTTCGTGACACCATTGACCGCATATCCTTTTGTATTGCCGATGAAGAAGAACAGGCGAGCATGAATTGCATCAAATTTGCCCCGGCAGAAACCGCTGACGTGGAGGTTTGCGGCTTAAACGGCCATTTGCTGGGTCTGGTGCGCTTTACCAATGCAGAGCTTCATGGTCTGCTCGGGACAGAGGGTTTTTTAGTGGCCAAGAAATATCTGCAGGAAATTCGCCGCTGGATTACTGATGGCGAGATTCGGCTTGGCCTGTCAGACAAGCGTCTTTTTTTGCGCAGCGCTGGCGGCGCAGAGATGCTCAGCGTTCCCTTAAAGCTGCATACCTTTCCAGATTACCGGAGCTTTATTGCCAACCATTCAGGCTTGTTTACGTCATATCTGACCATTGATAAGCATGAGATGACCGATGCCTTAAATCGCATTTTTCTGTTCAATACCCTGAGTAATTCAGCTGCATTTTTTGACGTTTCTCCCACTGAGTTATCCATGTATGCGCAGGGCCAGGATGTAGGCGAAGGCTCGGAGTTGATTACCTGTGAGTTTGCCGGCGATCTTGGCAAGGTAGCAATGCCGACAAAAATTATCCTGGAGGTCATCAGCCATTTTACTTCTGATGCATTGAAATTTTCCTTTATCAATACTACAGAGCCATGTTGCATCACTGGCCAGGAAGATACCGGGTATCTTGTTTACACCATGCCCGTTGAAGTAGTTGAGGACGTTTATTACGCCGAAGTTGAAATGTAATGTGCTTTTTTAATTTTTACACACAGAAGAATATATGACAGCATCAACATATACCGCTGACAGCATCTCAGTTCTTGAAGGCCTCTCCGCAGTACGCAAACGCCCAGCCATGTATATTGGATCAACCAATATAAATGGCTTGCACCATCTTGTGTACGAAGTTGTGGATAATTCCATTGATGAGGCCATGGCCGGCCACTGTGACCATATCAAAATTATGGTGCACATGGATAATTCCGTCAGCATTGTCGATAATGGGCGGGGCATTCCTGTGGATATCCATCCCAAGGAAAATAAGCCTGCCGTAGAAGTGGTTATGACTGTGCTTCATGCAGGCGGCAAATTCGATAACGATACATATAAAGTTTCAGGCGGATTGCACGGGGTAGGCGTTTCTGTGGTCAATGCCTTGTCTGAATACCTGGACGTAACTGTCAGCAGGGGCGGGCTGCGCCATTATCAGCGTTACAAGCGGGGCGTGCCCCAGGCTCCGTTGGCAGTGGTTGGTGAAACAGACAAAACCGGTACGCTGGTGCGTTTTAAGCCTGATGAAGAAATTTTTGAGGAACTGGATTTTCAATACGATGTACTGGCCAAGCGTTTTGAAGAACTGGCCTACCTGAATCCTGGCCTGAAGATCGATTTTTTTGATGAAAAAACACAAAACAGTGATACCTTTTGTTTTGAAGGCGGTATCATTTCCTTTATCAAAAACAAGAATCAGGACAATGGCATTCATAAAATTGTCAGCGGAAACGGAGAAATGGATGGCGTGAGTATTGATTTTGCCCTGCAATACACTGCTGGGTACAAGGAAAATGTCTATACTTTTGCCAATAATATCCGCACCAAAGAAGGCGGTACACATTTACAGGGTTTTAAGACTGCGCTCACGCGGGCCATTAACACCTACATCCAGAACAGTGATGTGCCTAAAAAACTCAAACAAAAAGTCTCTGGCGATGACGTGCGCGAAGGCCTGACCGCAATTATCAGTGTCAAGCTGCCCAGCCCGCAATTTGAAGGCCAGACCAAGACCAAGCTCGGCAATTCTGAAGTGGCTGGGTATGTGGCCACCATGGTCTATGAGGAACTGACAGAGTTTTTTGGGGAAAATCCCAAGGATGTGCGGCTGATCATTGAAAAGGTTATTGATGCGGCCCGGGCCAGGGACGCGGCGCGCCGCGCCAAAGAACTGGTGCGCCGCAAAGGCGCGTTGTCTGATAATTCCCTGCCCGGCAAACTGGCAGATTGTCAGAGTAAAGATCCGGCTGAAAGTGAAGTGTTTATTGTAGAAGGAGACTCTGCGGGCGGTTCAGCCAAACAGGGACGCAATCCCAAATTTCAGGCTATTTTGCCGCTGCGGGGAAAAATCTTAAATGTTGAGAAAACTCGCTTTGATAAGATGCTCCAGAACAAGGAAATCAAAGCCCTGATCACGGCCATGGGCGCGGGCATTGGCGAAGACGATGTGGATTTGTCCAGGCTGCGCTATCACAAGATCATCATTATGACAGATGCTGATGTGGACGGGGCACATATCCGCACCCTGATCCTGACCTTCTTTTTCAGACACTATGAAGAACTGATCAAACAGGGGTATTTGTATATTGCCCAGCCCCCACTGTACCGCGTGCATAAAGGTTCATTTGAACGCTATGTCAAAGACGAAGAGGAAATGAATCAGTTTCTGGTGCAGCGCGTGGCCGAGGACATGACCCTGGTAGCGCCTGGCCATCCTGAAGTGGCAGGTGAAGAACTTCAGGAACTGTTGGACACTATTCTTGTTTTGCAGGAAATGACCGCAGATGTAGCCAACATGGGGGTTCCTGAAGCCTTGTTTCTGCGCATGGTGAGCTATGGGCAGTGCCTGGAGCCGGAAATGCTACGTGATCAGGGGCTTGAGGCTGCCTTTGCAGAACATATGCGCACAGGCGGATTTACCCTGGAATTACTTACTGAAAGCACCCAGGACCATGCAGGGCTGGACAGCGAAGTGCGCCACTATCTGCGTTCCACAGATGCAAATAACCAGGTTGTACGCCTGGGTATCGAATTCTTCTATTCCAAACGCTATCGTCGGGCCATTGAAGTTCAGCAAAAAATCCAGACGCTTTGCCCCGTATGGCCCTGCACCATTCGCCTCAAGGAGATGGAACAGGACGTCGGATCAGCCTTTGACCTGCTTGATCAGGCCCTGGACCTGGCACAAAAAGGGCTCAATGTGCAGCGCTACAAGGGCCTGGGTGAGATGAACCCGGAACAGCTCTGGAGCACGACCATGAATCCAGATGTGCGCACCCTGCTGCAAGTGACCATTGACGATGCCCTGGAAGCCGATGACCTGTTTACCAGGCTCATGGGCGACAAAGTAGAGCCGCGCCGTGAATTTATTGAGCGCAATGCCCTGCTGGTGACTGATCTTGATATTTGATTGTTAAAAAACAGAGGTAGATGTGTCCAACATCAGCATAGAAAAAGAACTACAGAAATCCTATCTGGAATATTCCTTAAGTGTTATCATTGGCCGGGCTATTCCTGATGTCCGCGATGGACTTAAACCTGTTCACCGGCGCATCCTGTTTGCCATGCACGAACTGGGTAATACCTACAACCGGGCGTATAAAAAATCCGCGCGCGTGGTCGGTGATGTTATTGGTAAATTTCATCCTCATGGTGATTCGGCAGTATATGATGCCCTGGTACGCATGGCCCAGGAATTTAATATGCGTGATCCCCTGGTGGATGGACAGGGTAATTTTGGCTCCATTGATGGCGATGCACCAGCAGCCATGCGTTATACTGAAGTACGCATGTCCAGGCTGGCAGGCTCGTTTTTGGCGGATATTGAAAAAGACACCGTGGCGTTTCGGCCCAATTACGATAATTCACTCCAAGAACCAACAGTGCTGCCAACCAAGGTGCCCAATCTGCTGGTCAATGGATCATCAGGCATTGCCGTGGGCATGGCCACCAATATCCCGCCGCATAATCTGGGCGAGGTTGTAGAGGGTACGCTGCGCCTGCTGGATAATCCACATTTAAGCATTGATGCGCTTATGGAATCCATCAAAGCACCGGATTTTCCCACCGGAGCCCTGCTCTACGGCCAAAGCGGGATTCGCGAAGCCTACCACACCGGGCGTGGATCTGTGCGCATCCGTTCACGGGTGGAGATTGAAAAGCGTAAAGGTGACCTGGAATCCATTATTATCAAAGAAATCCCCTACGCACTTAATAAATCAACCCTGGTCGAAAAAATTGCGCTTCTGGTCAATGAACGCAAAATAGAGGGCATTTCTGACCTGCGTGATGAATCTGACATGAAGGGCATCCGCATTGTTCTGGATCTGAAGCGGGGTGTAT
>JAAYGZ010000182.1 GCA_012727515.1 Desulfovibrionales bacterium | reverse complement strand
GAAATTCGCTATGGCGATCCAATGTATCTACCACCCACAAACGGCGATGAAGCTATGCTGCACCAGCATTGCCTATGCCTGGAACAGGCCATGCATAACCTGGGAGAAAACTGATGCGCGATCTTTTGTACAACGCCCTGGTGCCCTGGGGGGCTTCACTGTCTTTGCAGCGCCTGCACAGCCTGGGGACAGTGCTGGGAAAACTTATGTGGACGGCCCTGCCTGCTCGCCGCAAAGAAACAATCCAAACCATTAGCGAACGCCTGCATATATCACCACACGCAGCCACAGCCCTGGCCAAGGCCAGTTTTTGCCATTCTGCCCAGTCATTTTTAGAGATTTTCCATTCTCGCCATGTAGATTGCCGGTTTCTCCACGAACATGCTGAATTTGATAGCCCAGAGCTTGTTCAGGCCGTACAAACAACCATGCGACCAGTGGTCGCCACTACCGCCCACTTTGGATGCTGGGAACTACTGACTGGCTTAATGGGTCTGTTCAACTCCGCTCAGGAGTGCCTGGCTGTGGTGCGTCTGCCCAAAGACCAGGCCCTGGCGCGTGTTATGATGCACATGCGCACCCAGCCGCGCACTCATATTATTCCGCACCGCGACGCGGCAGCACAGGTGCTTGGGCATTTACGTTCCGGAGGCAAGGCTGCTTTTTTAGTGGACCATAATTGTCGGCGCGATGAAGCAGAGTTTCTGCCTTTTTTAGGGCATATTGCAGCTGTGAACAAAGGTCCGGCCATTCTGGCCTTGCGCGCCAAAGCCCTGGTCTGGCCTGTTTTTCTGCTTCGCCTGAAAAATAACGGATTTCGTCTCATCCTGCACGAGCCACTGGACACTGCAACGATGTCCGGCACCCGCCAGGAACGCATTACAGCTATTTGTCGCTTTTATACTCAGGCTGTGGAAAGCATGGTCCTGCGCTATCCAGAGCAATGGTTCTGGATGCATCGCCGCTGGAAAACTCAGCCTGAGTAACATGAAAAACAGGGCGCACGCTCTTTAAGCAACAGGAAAATACTATGTATGTCACCACGTATGCTTCCCCCCTTGGCACTGTTACTCTGGCCAGTAACGGAGATGCTCTCACTGGCCTGTGGCTTGAAGGGCAAAAATATTTTGCTGCATCAAGCCATGATACCTGGACAGAAAACCCTGACCTGCCTGTTTTTGCCCAGGCACAAAACTGGCTTGACAGGTATTTTGCAGGGCAAAATCCATCCAGCACAGATGTTCCGCTTGCGCCCACAGGCAGCGCATTTAGACACTATGTCTGGGATATGCTCTGCGCCATTCCCTATGGCCAGCTCACCACGTATGGCGCTCTTGCCAGCCGTCTTGCAGAGCGCCTGGGCAAAAAATCCATGTCCAGCCAGGCAGTTGGCGGCGCTGTAGGCCATAATCCCATTTCCATCATTATTCCCTGCCACCGCGTTGTTGGCGCAGGCGGTAATCTTACTGGATATGCCGGAGGCATAAACAAAAAAATTCAGCTCCTGGACCTCGAAGGCGTGGATACATCCACTTTGTTTATCCCTACTAAAGGCACGGCCCTCTGATGTTTTTTGCGTACAGTGAAAAGGAAACCAACTACCTTAAGGCAAAAGACTCTGCCCTGGCCAAG
Organism: Desulfovibrionales bacterium; assembly: GCA_012727515.1. Taxonomy (GTDB): domain Bacteria; phylum Desulfobacterota; class Desulfovibrionia; order Desulfovibrionales; family Desulfomicrobiaceae; genus Desulfomicrobium. The sequence goes on along the minus strand of JAAYGZ010000182.1, from coordinate 1,792 downwards.
CTGATTGAAGAGGTAGGGCTGATACAGCGCCCTGTAATCCCGGATCTGTTCATGGCCCTGGTTCATGCAATTATTGGCCAGCAAATTTCGACCAAAGCCCATACCACAATCTGGGAACGCGCCCTGGTCATGTTTGCACCTCTTACTCCGGCCAACCTGGCAGAACTTCCTGTGACCACCGTGCAAGCCTGCGGCATTTCTATGCGCAAAGCCGTGTATATTCAGGAGATCGCCGCGCATGTCGTAGCAGGTAGTCTGGACTTAGAAGCCCTGCACAAACTTGATGATCAGGATGTGTGCAAACGGTTATGCCAGATACGCGGTATTGGCACATGGACAGCGGAAATGCTTATGACCTTTTCCATGCAGCGTATGGATATTTTGAGTTGGGGCGACCTGGCTATCCAGCGTGGACTGCGGATGCTGTATCGACATCGCGCCATTACACCGGCCCTTTTTGCCAGGTATAAAAAACGCTATTCGCCCTATTCCACTGTGGCCAGCCTGTATCTTTGGGCATTGGCTGGCGGGACATACGAAGGATACACAGATCCTGCGCCCCAGAAAAAAAGTTCAGATAAAAGCAAGGGTCCAGGGCGTAGTAATAAAGGAGGAAAAATATGATTTTCGTTCTTTTTGAGGTTGTTATTGCAGAGCACGCCATGCCCGCATACCTGAAGCTGGCTGCGAGTCTGAAAAATGAACTGGAACAGGCACCAGGCTATATCCGCTCAGAGCGATTCCAAAGTCTTGTTTCCCAGAGAAAACTTCTGAGCCTCTCTGTCTGGACAAATGAACACGCCGTGGATGCATGGCGTACCAACTCGCTGCACCGTGTCTGTCAGCGTCAGGGCCGCGATACGTTGTTTGAAAGCTATGCGCTGACCGTGACCTCGCCAATTCGCTCCTATACGCACACAGACCGCGCAGAAGCACCCGCTGATTCAGCGCTCTGTTTTACCACCCATGATCAAAGTGACAAGAGCGCAACATAGGAGACAAGCATGAAATCCGTGCGCCTAACCATTGTTGTGGATAACCAGGCCCAGGACAACTGTCTGGCAGAGCACGGTTTTGCCCTGTGGATTGACTTAGGTGATCGGCACATTCTCCTGGATACTGGTCAGGGCCATGTACTGGCCGGAAATATCCAGGCCCTGGGACTTGATCCAAAAAAACTCACAGACCTTGTTTTAAGCCACGGACACTATGACCATACTGGTGGATTGCCCTGGGTGTACCAGACCTGCCCTCAGATAAAACTCTGGAGCCACCCTGGAATTACCGAACCCAGATACAGCATATCAAATACAGAGGTCCGCGATATTCGTATGCCCCGGACATCTCTGGAAGCCCTGGGCAAAATTCCTGAAAGCCAGGTCAACTGGTCAACCAGGCCACACATGCTGGCACCGGGAATTGGCGTGACGGGATTTATTCCCAGAAAAACAACCTTTGAAGACACTGGTGGTCCATTTTTTCTTGATCCCCGTGCCCAACGCCCAGACCCCATTGAAGATGATCAGGCCCTGTGGATTCAAACCAGTGAAGGGCTCATTGTCTGCCTGGGCTGCTGCCACGCCGGACTCATCAATACCCTTGAATATATTCAGGAACTATCTGGCAGTACACAAATCCGGGCCATTATCGGCGGGCTGCACCTGGGGGCCGCAAGCCCGGAACGACTGGAGAACACCATTTCTGCCCTGCACACAATACAACCCCAGCTTCTTGTACCTTGTCATTGTACAGGTCAGGCAGCTATGGACAGGCTTCAGGCAGACATGAACTG
>JAAYGZ010000181.1 GCA_012727515.1 Desulfovibrionales bacterium | reverse complement strand
TGCCTTTTGTCGGCCTTATCCTGTCCATTGCTGTCTGGCCCCTGATAAATCCACACTTCTGGGAATCGCACTACGGGCTGATTACTGCTGTCTGGAGCTGTATCTTCTTGGGTGCACTCATGTTTAATTTCGGATTGAGCACGACATTTCAGGAAGTTGTCGGCATTGTTTTTTCCACTTATCTGCCTTTTGTACTTCTGCTTGTTGCATTATACACAGTAACCGGCGGCATACATCTTAAGGGCGATCTGACCGGCACGCCCCTGACCAACACCATCATGATTTTTCTGGGCACAGCGCTGGCCAGCTGGGTAGGAACCACCGGCGCTTCCATGCTCTTTATACGCCCTTTGCTTCGCGCTAATATTTACCGTAAATACCGCGTGCATTCCGTGATCTTTTTTATCATTCTGGTGGCAAATATCGGTGGTTCTCTCACACCGCTGGATGACCCGCCGATATTTCTCGGCTTTTTAGCCGGTATGGACTTTTTCTGGACCACCAAGCATCTTTTCTGGCCAATGGTCTTTATTGTGAGCACTCTTTTATCCCTTCATTTCATCGTTGATACAATTCTGTACAAACGCGAGAACAAAGCATTGCTGCCTGCGCCAGGTACAAAGACAAAACTTTTTCTTGAAGGGTGGCAGGTAAATTTGCCGCTGCTGTTGTGTATTGCCGGAGCTGTGCTGATGAGCGGCACCTGGAAGCCGGGTATCTTTGTGCCGCTGTACGGTAAAGTCGCACTGCCTCTGCAGGATGTCGTGCGGGATATCCTGCTTATCCTCATAGTTTTTATTTCCGGACGCTTTACTGATATTAAAATCCGTGAGCGCAATGCGTTTATATGGGAGCCAATGCGTGAAGTGGCCAAGCTGTTTTTAGGCATTTTTATTTGTCTTGTTCCGGTGCTGGCCATACTCAAATCCGGCGAAAGCGGAGCATTGGGAGCCATAATCAGACTGTTAAATACTGATGGCCAGCCGGATAATGTTGTATATTTCTGGATAACAGGTATCCTCTCAACATTTCTTGATAACGCTCCGACCTTCCTGGTGTTCTTTAATATCGCAGGTGGAGATGCGCAGATACTTATGGGCCCAATGGCGCAAACACTTCTTGCAATTACATGCGGCACTGTTTTCATGGGCGCCAATACATATATTTCCAATGCACCAACCCTGATGGTCCGTTCACTGGCTACGCACCTGGGCGAGGATATGCCCAGTTTTTTCAGTTATATGTTTATAATTATTGCTATTTTATTCCCGATCTACGGCGTTTTTTCCTTTATCTGGCTGCGTTAGACAGCCTGCAATGCTGGTAGTATCGGGCCTGAAAAATTTACTGCGTATGAGGGAGCGATGTCATGGTAAAAAAAGATTATGAACTTATTGTCACCATAGTGAATAAAGGCTGGGCCAGCACGGTTGTGGAATCTGCCCAGGCAGCAGGGGCAAAAGGTGCGACTGTATTCAGGGGACGTGGCAGCGGTCTGAAAACCAGCTTGTTCGGCATCCCGGTTGAACCGGAAAAAGATATTATTTTCTGTGCCGTGCCTAAAGCTATCAGCGAACACGTATTGCTGACTATTTCTCAATCCGCAGCATTACTCAAACAGGGCAAAGGCATTGCCTTTACTCTGCCCATAGGCAGCATTGTCGGAGTATTTGAAGGCTCCAGCAATGATGGCAAGGAAAAAGAATAAGGACACAACAACACACGCCAGAGGAAACATCTCAATCATGCCTTCCTGCTGCATCAGGCAGGAAAGGCATCCCTCGCGTCTCTTGTCACTCCATCACAGAGTAAATCCCGCAGGATCAGGAAAGCACAATTCATGGCGAGGACTGTGACCGCAAGCAGCATGCGGCAGAAGCAGGACCTGGCATGTTACTCATCCATAACGTACTGATACATCAATGACTTTGAGTTAGCGCCGCACTTCCCGCTTCGATTCCTCACGGTCGCAATGTCGTGCTTTGGTTTCATCAGCGCATCCTCAGGAAGCCTGTTCAGCTTCTGCAAGCTGCGCCTCAAGGGCGGCTATTTGTGTCTGTAG
>JAAYGZ010000180.1 GCA_012727515.1 Desulfovibrionales bacterium | reverse complement strand
GGAATATGCCCTGAGGGATGCCTACCGACGGTCGCTCAAGGCGCTTGATTTGGGAAAAGAACTGGGCAGCGGCGAACTGGTCTTACAGGGACAGGAGCAAATTGAACGTCATCTGATGATCGTTTTCTCCGACACCGTCAGGAGCCAGGAGGAAGCGCATTTTTACGTTTCCAAAAGCTTCTTGGAAGACTACATGATGAAACCCCTGTACCCCACGGTGCAGAAGTACGACGCAAAGCCGATTTTTATCCATATCATGCTCAACGCGAAGGACACTGAGAATACGCTGACGCTGAAGAACCTGAACCGCATGGTAGCAAAATTTCAGCAAATGCAGAGTATGTTCAAGATTTCCCTGTGGATTGCTGACATCAGGAGCGCAAACCCATTCTTTTATCATGAAGAACACTTTGTGCTGAGCATCCACCAGTTTTTCTCGCAATTTTCCTATGGCGTCATTATCACAGACAAAACGAGCCTGCTGAGATTCAATTATTTCAACAGCCAGTATTTCAAGCAAAGGCTTGATTTGGAATACACTGCGTGTGACAGCGAGAATAAAACCATTGTTGATACCGTCATCACAGAACTGGCAGGCTGCCAGGCCATTTTTTCCTTTGCCAATATCGGTTTTCTTGTCACCCAGGAGGATCTGGATAAAATGAAAGGCTCGGAAACAACAAAAGCCCTGGTTGTGCATATGATGGAGCAGCTGATGCACCGGCGTATCCCCATGGTGGTGTCACTTCAGGCCATGGACCAGTTTGCGCAGCAGCGCCACGTTGTAGTGCCCCTGCTGGGCAGGCTGAATTTTGACGGGGAGGAGATTGTCCGGTATCTGGCGCAGTTTCAGGGCGTGGATACGGAAGAGTCTACAACCGTGCACCTGGTTGATTATGAGGCACCAATGTATGCGGTGCTGATTCTGGAAAACTACTTGTTGCTCTACCTGGCGCCGTCGGACGAACAGCCCGAAATGCTCATTCTGTTGCCGAAGAAGGTGTGCCCGCATTTGTTGTTGGACCTGGACCTGCTGCTGCAAAACGAGTCCGTTGTGCTGCATTCAGCGCTGTGGCAGGACTATTTGAAGGCGCTGCCTTCTATCAAGGAAAACTGATATTCGTTGGATTGCCCAAAAGTTGCGCAGATAGAATGATAATCCTCGTAACAGCCCGTTTTTCTTGTTAGTAGCTAACATGTTGAGGTAAAAGCAAGCAGTCGAACAAATTCACAGGTAAAAGAAAAAGCCCGGAGCCCTTGATTGATGAAGGACTCCGGGCTGTTGGTTGTCATTCCCACTCAATGCAAGACATCGTTTTCTAATCTTTTTCGTTTAGGTTTTGTTGCTCCCATTGTTCCTCTTCTCTACATTATTCAATTGCCACTGGCTGTCAAAGTTTCTGTTGCCAAATTGTTGCCGGTGAGAATCGGGGCCAATCCAAGCAGATGGTTAATAAGCATTTTAAAAATGGGCCATCCAATACTCGTGCTGTAAGATAT
>JAAYGZ010000018.1 GCA_012727515.1 Desulfovibrionales bacterium | reverse complement strand
CCTTGCTGAATGAAAACGGGTATATTTTACCTGGATTAGGCGATGCTGGTGATAAAATTTTCGGCACCAAATAGCTACACAGGTGCAGGGCTGGCATGGTCGGGATCCTTGGCCAGAGTAATGACGAAAAATACGCCATTGCCCGGAGAGGAATCAAGGATCACCGACCCTTTGAGGGTCTGGGTGATGAGATTATAAACAATGTTCATGCCTAACCCCGTGCCGCTTGAACCGCGACGAGTGGTATAAAAGGGATCATAGATACGCTCTCGCTGTTCACGATTAAGGCCCACACCTGTATCACGATAGGACAGCACCACATTTTCCCCGGCATCTTCAACCAGAATAAAGATTTCTCCGGCCCGACCATCAGCAAAACCATGAATAAGCGAGTTCATGACCAGGTTGGCTATGATCTGCATAATGGCCCCTGGGTAGGAATGCATAACAATGCCCGGTGGACAATCAATATGAATGGTATGTGGTGTGCGTTTGATCTGTGGACGCAGACTAACCAGAATCTGCTGTAAATAGGCTTCCACCTCAAAAACACGTTTTTCCTCTGTGCTTTGATCCGCAGCCACTTTTTTAAAACTTTGTATCAGATTGGCTGCCCGTTCCAAATTGGTCAGCACTGATGTGGACGATTCTTCGGCAACAGCGAGATATTGCTCCAGGTCTGAGCGTTTCATTTGTCCGTTGGCATAGAGAATGCGCAGGTGCTTGGTGCGTTCTACCAGAAATGAGGCCGCTGTTACGCTAACGCCAATGGGCGTATTGACCTCGTGGGCCACGCCTGCAACCAGATCACCCAGGGCAGCCATTTTGGCGGAATGAATAATCTCTTTCTGTGTTCTGGAGAGCCGGTCCAGAGATTCTTCCAGGCTGGCCTGGTATTCACGGTTTTCGCGCAATAATCTGGCCCGCTCCAGACATGTTTTCACTGTATGGATAAGAATATCCATATCCTGGATAGGCTTGGTCAGAAAATCCCAGGCACCTTTGCGCAGCGCACTGACCACTTCCTCAATGTCCCCTGCTCCGGAAATAACAATAACCGGTATTTCTGGCGCTTTTTCTGACAGATATTCCAGCACGGCATGGCCGTCTAAACGTGGCATGCGTAAATCCACCAGCACAATATCCGGATGGTGGGCAGCAAACATGTCCAGCCCTTCCTGGCCATCCTGGGCCTGCAGCACCGTGTATTCGTAGTCTTCCAGGTAGTTGGCCAACCCTTGTCGAACAGCGCGGTCGTCATCAATAGTCAGCACGATGGAAGGAGCTCGCTGGTCCATTGTCACTCCAAAACATGCGAAAGGCTAAAATAGTGAATAATCATGGTAAAATGGCTGTCAGTGCAATAATAACAAGCAGTGATGGCAGCAGGCTGGACAACCTGATTGTGGCCAGCCCTAGCAGATTGATGCCAATACCCACAATCAAGGTACCGCCTGTGCCTGTGAGCTGGGCAATAAGGTAATCGGAAAAAACGTTCTGGAATGCGCCTGCAAAAAGTGTCAGCGCCCCTTGGTAGAGCAGAACTGGCAGGGCGGAGAACAGTACGCCTGCCCCATAGGTTGAGGCAAAGGCAATGGAGGCAAAGCCATCAAGCAGGGATTTGGTAAAAAGAACAGAAGGATCACCGCGAATACCTTCGTCAAAAGATCCAAGAATAGCCATGGCCCCAATACAATACATAAGCGACGCATTGATAAGCCCGTCCACAAAGCGGGTATTGGACGAGCGGACCAGTTTTTTAAGCTGGTTGCCCAGGCTGGCAAAGCGTTCTTCTAATGTACACAGCTCTCCGATAATGCCGCCCACAAGAATACTCAGTATAATCATGAGGCTGTTTTTTCCTTGCAGGGCCATTTGTACGCCAATGATGACCACGCATAAGCCCAGGCCCTGAAAAACAATCTGGCGTATTTTCTCTGGCAAACGGCCATGCAGCAGCAGACCTACAGCGCCCCCGACAAGAATGGCCAGTGCGTTTGTGACTGCGCCAACAGGAAATAGCATATGTAATCCTTACCTGCCCGAATAAACAGAGTTACGATTTCTTTTTTGCCGGAGCAGCTGCGTAGCGTTCAAGATGTTTTTTGTAGGCTACCACGCCGCCAACCAGGCCTTGGGCCAAGGTCTGTAAATACGCATCCGTCTTGGGCAGGGCTGCTTCCTCTGTATTGGTCAGATAGCCCAGTTCCACGAGCACTGCGGGCATACGCGCTCCTGTCAGAACATAAAAAAACGCGCCCTTGGCCCCATGATTGGTCACCTGGTATTTTTTACGCAAACCCCGGATAGCTTCCTGTTGCATCATGGCGGCCATCTGCCTGGACTCATTGATTTTAGAGTTTAACATCAAATCAGACAAAATAAACTGCATGTCACTTATTTTTTTCTCAGAAATACCATTTTCCCGTGCAGCAACCCGCACTGCCTGGGCATCAGTGGCCAGGTTAAGATAATACATTTCCAGGCCTTTGATGCTGCCATCCTTATAGGCATTGCAATGCAGGGAAATAAACAGATCTGCATTTTTGGCATTGGCCCTGGCAGTGCGTTCTTCCAGTGGGATAAACACATCCGTGGTCCGGGTGTAGGCGACTTCAAAGCCATGTGCTTCAAGCATTTTACCCATGATTTTAGCCATGCGCAGGTTAACATCTTTTTCCTGTATGCCATGTGCAATTGCTCCGGGGTCTTTTCCCCCATGGCCGGGATCAATCATAATGGTCCGCACAGTAAGGCCTAGTTGCTCGACCAGAGTGCCTGCCATTTTTTTCTGTTTGGGGCTGACCGTGAAATCAGGAGCTGCTGGCTCAGGCTGTGCCGCAACAGCGGCCTGAGTTGTGCTTTTGGCTTTTGGAGCAGGCGTAGCCTGGGACGGGGCTGGTGACGTTTTCTGCTGGGCTTTTAGTTCTGTCAGCGCAGACTCAACATGATTTGCTGCTGGCGTTTCTGCAGCAGCCGTATGCGTGCCAGGCGCTGGAGCAGAAGAGGATGCTTTCCTTGCGGTCTTGGCGCTTGTGGCTGGTTCTCCAAAAACATCAATTACAATGCGGCATGGATCAGGCAGGGTAAATGCGCGGTAGTGATCCATTTGCAGCAGATCAAGGGTTACTCGTGCCCCGCCTGCGTCCAGAGACCCTACATGAATATGTGAAAGAATGCCGTCGCTGATGGTGCGTGAGGGCATGACATCTGCATCAATTCTGGCCTGGGGCAAGTCAATCCGAAGTTGCTGCGGCGTGCCAGAAGAGGCTGTAAGAACCTTGCGTTCATACGATGTCAGGGCGTCCACATCCAGAACCACGCGGGTGTATTCATTACTGGACCAGTGGCGAATACTTTTCAGGGTCGCCGGAGACTGTTTTGTGGGAGCCTTGGCAGGCGTGTGCGCTGTGGCTGGTGCGGGCTGAGCTGCTGGGGCAGATTTGCCCAGGGCAGATAATTGAGTACGTGCTTCAGCGGCCATGTCACCCTGGGGATAGGTAGTCAGCACGGCCTGAAATATGGTGCGGGCTTGCTCAGCATTTTTGAGCTGGTCTTTCCAGATGAGCCCTTGGCGAAACAGAGAATCATCGGCCCAGCCATGCTTTGGAAAGGCGGTGCGCATGCGTTCAAAGGCGTCCAGCGCATTCTGACGATCTGCCTGCACGGCTGATCGACGCCCAAGTTCCTCATGAATGCGACCGATAAAATACATACACTTGGGCGTTTG
>JAAYGZ010000179.1 GCA_012727515.1 Desulfovibrionales bacterium | reverse complement strand
TCAGAGAACAACGCTTTGGCCTGGGCAGCGCTCATCTCCTCACGCACAAACGGATGATTTGCCTGCACAGACTCAGTCATTCGCGTCTGGATTTTTTCCAGATCTTCGGGGGTAAAAGGGCGCTCAAAATCAAAATCATAATAAAATCCGTGCTCAATATCTGGGCCAATAGTCACCTGCGCAGATGGGTACAACGCCTTAACTGCCTCGGCCATGACATGCGCGGCACTGTGGCGCAGTATTTTAAGCCCTTCAGGCGAGTCTATAAAAACAGGCTCAAGAGTGCTTGCCTTTTCAGGCACTTCACGGCTGAGATCCAACAAAGCGCCATCGCACACACAGGCTACAACGGACTTCATCTTTTTTCCGGACAGAACGCCACGCAGCGCATCAGCGCATGTCTGTCCGTCCTGAACTTCTACCTGCTGGCCTTGAATCTGGAGCATAGTATGCCTCATAAACGCGATAGGGAGGCTTGTCGGCCTCCCTATGAGTTCGATTTGGTAGGCGCGAGGAGGGTTGAACTCCTGACCCCTTGCACGTCAAGCAAGTGCTCTCCCACTGAGCTACGCGCCTAAATGGAGAGCCGCATATATCCATGTACCACAGAGCTTGTCAACGTCTGCACATGAAATTTTCGCAAAAAAATCCATCCTAGTTCATATCCCCTATGAGTGAGCGCAAGCGGCCTGCCAGGTCTGCCAGCACGGTCACTGCGCGGGAAGATTCATCCATAGCCAGAGCATTTTGTTCTGCTCCATTGGTGATTTGCTGGGTGGCAGAAGCAATTTGCTCGGTTGCGGCAGACTGTTCTTCTGCGGCAGTTGCGATTTCGCGCATATGCTCTGCTGTTTGCTCGATAAGATGGACAATTTCGTCCAGTGCAGTCTGGGAGTTGGTTGCCAACCGCGTTGTTTCTGTAATGGCGCCTGCCGCAGATTCTGTGGAACGCAAACTCTGCTGCGTGCTGGCCTGAATAGCCCCAATTGCCGCGCCCACCTCTTTAGTTGCAGACATTGTTTTTTCAGCCAACTTGCGCACCTCATCTGCCACAACGGCAAATCCACGCCCTGCCTCGCCAGCCCGCGCTGCTTCAATGGCTGCATTAAGGGCCAGCAGATTTGTTTGGTCTGCAATATCTGTAATGACCCGAATAATCGCGCCGATTCCTTCGGCCTGGCGCCCCAGCTCACCCATATCCTGCTGCAGGACCACCGCGTTATCATAGACCTGCTTAATGACTTCCTGCGAAGCAGCCACAACCTGTGCGCCCTCATCAGCTTTGGCGCGTGCAGCCTGGGCCACGCCAGCCGCATCTCCAGCGCTGCGCGCCACAGTCATGACAGTGGCATTCATCTCGTGCATGGCTGTAGCCACTTCACTGGTCCGCATCTGCTGTTCACGGGAATTAACAGTGGACTGCTCTATCTGCGCAGACAATTGTTCTGTTGCCTGGGCCAGAGTTGACGCAATATCCGTAACCTGGGCAGCCCTGGCTGCGATTCCGTCACGCTGGGCCTGTATCTGCGCATCCTTGGCTTTAAATTCAGTCATATCCAGATACAGACAAAATCCGCCGATACACGCTCCGTCCAGATCATAAAGAGGATATACATTAGCCAGCACATGGCGCATACCGCCCTTGTGCCCGGTGATGGTTACCTCCAGATTATGAAATACTTTCCCTGTTGCCATGGCCTGGCCCACCGCAGTTTTGCGCCCTGGCTCATTGTAAAATATCTCAGCCAGAGTGCGTCCGAGCTGAACCTGGGGAGCGCCATCTAATTCAACCATGTCTAAACAGGCTTGGTTGGTAAAAATTGCTTCTTCCTGAGTATTTACTAACAAAAATGGCACAGGCAGGCCTTCAATGATTCCCTTTACCAAGCCTTTTTCGCGCTTTAGTGCCGCCACGAGATCCGCAACTGCCAGGCCAGAAGCACCACCTACTGGGGCAATTGCCTGCATATTGCCTGCAAGCACATCATGCACATACTGGCGCACTGTTTGTTGGCGGGCTTGCGCAACATGCACCTGCCACATTCCTAGCCCGCAGCATAAAAATGTTACCCCAAAAAGACCCAGGACAATTCCCTGAGGCAGGCCCAGCACAAGGGCAAGCATCCCGGCGCCCAGCGCTACTAAACTCGCAGTAAAAATCATCAGTATTCGTGAACGAGCCTGCATGGCCTACCTCCCCTGGCTACGCCGAGCCTGTTTAAAATTATGTACTTTGTTCATATGAATAATAAATTTTTTGTACAAAATCAAAAACAAAAAAGGACCGCAATTTTTTTGATTTCTCTTTACTTAATTTTTATATAAAAATACCGCACGCATAACAAACATCAGCACAAGCATTTTCCTCGGTGAAGAGTTATAAAAACTATTTGACAGGTCCG
>JAAYGZ010000178.1 GCA_012727515.1 Desulfovibrionales bacterium | reverse complement strand
CCTGGTCAACTCGCTGGGGCACAGCAAAATTGACTTCAGGTAATGCTTCCACGGGCCATGCAGGAACTGATGGCACCCCTGCAGGTGGGCAGGCGGATGGATCTGAGGGCACGGCCTTGCCTGCGCAGCCTGCAAGAACAAATAATATCTTGAGTATAAACAAATGCAAAAATATATTTCTCGACACAGTGCTCTCACAGGATACTAAAAATAAACTCTATCTTAATATACCTTGCGTTGGGAAAACCCTTTGCCAATGACGTTAAACGTATTTTCAAAAATGACAAATGCGTTCGGATCAATTGTAAAGATAAGTTCTTCCAATTTTTTCTGCTGCATATTGGTGACAACTGTCATGAGTACATCTTTGGGCTGTCCGGTGTATCCACCATGTCCGTGTAACAGTGTCACGCCACGGTGTGCTTCGGTGATGATCAGCTCAGCAATGGCTTTGGCCTGTTCAGAAATAATAAAAACCAGCTTGCGTTCATTAAACATACCCAGCACCCGGTCAGTGCTTTGGGCGCTCATATACACAAGGATGAGTGAATACAGGACAGTATCTGAGTCCATGACCAAAAAACCACAGGTAAAGACCAGGACATTGCATAAAAAAGACACCTGACCCACTCGAAATCCAAAACGTTGGTGCAGAATAACGGCAATAATATCCAGCCCGCCTGAAGATCCAAGAGAGCGCAGGCATGTACCTGCCCCGGCCCCGAGCAGGGCGCCGGAAACAATGGCCGCCAGAACAATATCATGAATCGGCAGGGTAAAGGAGATAAGTTCAAGGCAGACAGTTACAGCAATCATGCCATAGACTGTATAGAGCAGAAAACGACGGCTGACTAAAATCCATCCGGCAATGCCAATGGGGATATTGAGCAACAGCAACCATTTTCTCGGGCTAAGGGCCTGGGTAGAGTAGTAAAAAAGCAGGCTTAAGCCAGAAACTCCGCCAGAAATCAGGCCATGGGGCACTGCCACGGCATTGATGGCAATGGCAATCAACATGCTGCCCAAGGTCAGTAAAGCCAGATTCCATGGAACAGAAAAAGTAAAAAGACGCAGTTTGGCATTCATACGCGAGAAGATACTACATCAGTGTTACGAATAAAAACAGATGGGCATTACAAGCGATTCAGATTGGCCTGCAGTGCTTCGTGGATACGCTTGGAGGCAAATTCATCGCCCAGAAGTCCAACACGGATACTTACTTCTGTTACAGCAGAGCTTTTTGCCTTGAGGATGATCCAGACATCCTTGTCTCCATCCTTTGTTTTGACCGAGGCAGAGCTGAGCTTTTTTTCCTGGTCAAGAATGGGCAAACCCAAAGCATTGCATCCAGCCAGAGCTGCTTCAAATGTACGATCCATATTTGCATTATAGCTGGATTTTAATTGTCCAGACACATAGGTATAGGTGCCTACTGCAGCAGCGCCTCCCACAACAACGGCAGCGCAACCCATGGCGCATAACAACCAAAAGACAAGCGCTGTTTTAAGCACTGTTTGTACATTCATGATTCCTCCTTGTGCAGGCGATACTGATTTTTGGTTATCCATGGTTCAGGTCTGGTGTATGAAAGTCAACAATATCATGCACTGCCAGCTCAATTTGCAAGACATTGTTAAATATACTCAGGCGCGGAGTATAGGCAATCCGCAAGGTTGCTTTTTCGCGTATTATCTTGCTCCATCGTTCGCCCTGACGCCAGGCCACAGCGCGTAATACAGTTCCATCTGTGCTGTCTGCAAGGTACATTTCAAGGTGTTTTTTCTGGCTGAAAAAGCGCACTTTCTGCACACTGAGCATGGGAGAAAGAAAAATAGGACGGGGATTGCCCTGACCATAGGGCTGGAGCAGGTCCAATTCTTTAAGTAACGTGGCTGTTACTGCAGAAAAGGGCAGTTCCATGTCCAGCTCCAGAACAGGTGGGGCTGGATTTTCCCCTAATTGTTCTTCCACGGCCCAGGCAAAGAGTTTTTTCAAGGTGGCCAGTTGAAAGGGTTCCAGCTTGAGTCCGGCGGCCTGGCGGTGCCCGCCAAATTTATACAGGCATTGCTTACAGGCCAGCAGAGCTTCGTACAGGTCAAAGCTTGGGGTAGAGCGCCCAGAGCCTTTGAAAATGCCTTTTTCCTTGGTTAGAATCAGGCAGGGGCGGTGGAAGCGCTCAACAATACGTGAGGCCACAATACCAATGATGCCGGAATGCCAGTGTTCTGAATGCAGGACCAGGCCTGGTAAATGCAATTGCTCTTCAGCCTGGGCAATGGCTTCTTCTAAAATGCGGTGCTCTTCCTGTTTGCGCTTGGTGTTGAGCTTGTCCAGCTGGAGAGCTATTTTCTGAGCTTCGGTAATGTCATTTTCCAGCAAAAGTCGCACTGCCAGATCTGGATCACCAATGCGCCCTGCTGCATTAATACGTGGTGCCAAGGCAAAGCCAATGGCCCCTGCTCCCACTGTTTCATGTCCGCCAATACCACATATTTCTTTCAGGGCCAGGATACCAGGCCGACGCCCTTCTTTAATAAGGAGCAGGCCATTTTTGACTAAAATGCGATTTTGTTCATCCAGATGCACTGCATCGGCAATGGTGCCCAAGGCCACAAGATCAAGGTAATCACGAATATCCACAGCAGGGCCAGGCAGCATACGGTTGACTGCTGCCATGAGCAGAAAACTTACGCCCACGCCAGCCAGTTCCTGACTGGGCCAGGAAGAGGCGTGGTCTTCTGTCGTATCTGGTGAGATATATCTGGGATTGATGATGGCATCAGCATCTGGAATTTCGCGGCCAGGCAAGTGGTGATCTGTCACAATCACCTGCATACCAAGGCGCTTGGCCTCACGGATTTCTGCTGTATTGGCAATGCCGCAATCCACAGTAAGTAACAGCCCAACACCCTGCTCTGCCAAAGCCCGAATTCCATCCACATGCAGGCCATAACCAAAATCAAGCCTGTCAGGGATATAGTGCTTGACCTGTACGCCGTGCCTGGCCAGCATATCCTTAACCAGGACCGTGGCTGTGATGCCATCCACATCGTAGTCGCCCCATACAGCCAGGGTTGCGCCACGAGCAATGGCATCGCAGATGCAACGTGCCCCATCCAGCACCCCTGGCCAGTCCTCCAAAGGATGGAGATAGCGCAGGCCTGGGCTTAAGAATCTGTCCATGGCCAGATCTGACTCCAAGCCACGCAGGGCCATGAGGCGCACCAGAAGCGAGCTGACTTCCAGGCGACGGGCTATGTCAGCAATATTTCTTTCTGGAGCAAAAGAATCAGGGATGGACTTGAGGGTCCACGGAGTGGGCTGTGGCGTATCTGGCATGAATATAAAATCAGGGGCTGTTACATGTTGACGAAAGTGAGTGTATGACTATAGTTGTTTTCTTTTTACTGCAATATATTTAATTTCTTTGCTTTTTATGGCAAAAACACAGTGTAATCATTATCAATCTTGCGCAAAGCGTCTGCGCGTTCTTTCCTTTATTTTTAACGGAACCAGGTATGGATATTCATTTTTCTTCTCTGTCTTTGCATAATCAGGCTGAGTATCGGCGGTATTTTGCCGCATGTTCCCAAAAACCTTCTGACTATAGTTTTGTTAATCTATGGGGCTGGGGCAAAGAATATGGCCTGGAATGGGCCTTTTGTGACTCGTATGTGCTTTTGCGCCAGACCATCCCACACACAATGTACTGGGCACCTGTTGGCAACTGGGAGCAGATTGATTGGGAAGCCTTTTGCGAGATTTTACCCCAGGATGTTTGTTTTATTCGGATTCCTGAAAATCTTCAGCGTATCTGGGAACAACGCCTGCCAGGTATTCAGACCCGCGAATGTCGGGAACACTGGGATTATTTATATGATGTGCATGAATTGATCGAACTCAAGGGCCGGAAATTTCACAAGAAAAAAAACTTACTCAATCAGTTTATGCGTGATTATGAGGCAAAGTTTGTGCTGCTGGATGAAAAAACAGTTGAATGCGCTCTGGCCTTGCAAACAGACTGGTTTCTCTGGCGTGATACGGAAAATGATCAAACGCTCAATGCTGAGAACCGGGCCATTATTAAAATTATGCACGACTGGTCTGATCTTCCAGGCTTACTTGGAGCAGGGCTGGTGGTTGATGAGAAAATGATTGCTTACACCATTGCTGAAGCTCTTGATGATCACTCTGTGGTTATCCATTTTGAAAAAGGCTGCCCACAATTCAAGGGCGTGTACCAGGCGATCAATCAAATGTTTCTGCATGAATGCTGCCAGGGATTTCAGTGGGTGAATCGTGAGCAGGACTTGGGCGATGAAGGCTTGCGCAAAGCCAAGCTGAGTTATAATCCAGCGGATTTTCTAAAAAAATATCGCGTTTGCCTGAAAGGAAATCTGGATTAGTCCCCTGTTTTTTCCCAGTAGCCGCACTCTTTGACCGGACAGGCCAGGTGAACTCCCCTGGCCTTGGTTTCTTTGCGGACCAGGATTTTGGATGCGCATAATGGGCAGGGCTTGGCCACGGGATAGTCCCAGAGCGCAAACGTACAGGCTGGATAGGTGCTGCACGAATAAAAGACCTTGCCCCTGCGGCTGGATTTTTCAACCAACTCGCCGGTGCAGCCTTCTTGAGGGCAGGGAACCCCTGTGCTGATGGATGTGGCGTAGCGGCAATCAGGATAGGCTGAGCAGGCCACAAAACGTCCGCCGGCACGGGTTTTCTTGATGACCAGCCGCCCTGTTTTGCACTGCGGGCAAGGCCCAAGCTCTTGGGCTGGATCATCCTTGCTTATGATGATCTCTCCATCAGGTGAGCGCGTATAGTTGCTGGTAAAAGAGCATGTCGGGTACTGACTGCACGCCAGAAATGTTCCGTTTTTGCCAAATTTGACCACAAGATTACCTGCGGCGCATTCCGGACAGCTAAGGCCTGTGTCCATGCCAGCTTTGAGTTGGGCCATGTCAGCCTTTGCTTTTTCCAGGGCCGGATCAAAATCGCGGGTAAATTCCTTGAGCAGCGCCACCCAATCAGCACTGCCTTCTGCCACACGGTCCAGCTCTTGTTCCATGCGAGCCGTAAAGCCCACATCCATAAGCTGTGCAAAATGCTCCACCAGGAGATCGCAAACAACAACGCCCAGGTCTGTGGGCTGAAAATGCTTGTCCTCCAGATGCACATAATCGCGGTCAGTAAGAGTGGAAATAATGGCAGCATAGGTGGATGGGCGGCCAATGCCCAGTTCTTCCAGTTTGTGTACCAGCGAGGCTTCTGAAAATCGTGCCGGGGGCTGGGTGAACTTTTGTTCTGTATTGAGTTTGTCCAGGATCAGTTCCTGGCCTTTTGCCAAAGGTGGCAGATCTTCAGCCTGATCATCTGATTTTTGTGGCCACAGACGTAAAAATCCAGGAAAAATGAGTTGTTCACCCTTGGCTCTCCACAGGGCCGGGCCACTTTGGAGCGTAACAATGGTATCCCAAAAACGAGCCGAGGCCATTTGCGAGGCCATAAAGCGCTGCCAAATCAAACGATACAGCTTAAACTGTTCAGGTGGCAGAAGATGCTGGATTTCTTCCGGGGTCAGGCCTGGGTCAACAGGGCGGATAGCCTCATGAGCATCCTGGGCACTGCCTTTTGTTTTATAGATGCGCGGAGTTTTTGGATAATACTCAGAGCCGAGTGTATTGGTAATCCAGGCCTTGGCACTATCGCGCGCTTCATCAGAGACACGTACCGAGTCTGTACGCATGTAGGTAATAAGGGCGGTGATGCCTCGTTCGCCCAGGTCCACGCCTTCATAGAGGCGCTGGGCCACAGACATGGTTCGCTTGGCATTAAAGCCAAGCCTGGTGCTGGCGTCTTGCTGCAAGGTGGAGGTGATAAACGGTGGCCGGGGCTGACGCTGGCGTTCTTTTTGTACAACCTCATGCACCTGAAAGGTCTGGCCTGCCAAACGGTTGCGCAGAGCCGTGGCCTCGTGCTCAGAACCAATGTGTGGTTTTTCACCGTCCACTTTCCAGAGTTCTGCGGAAAATGCAGGAGGCGTTTGGCCGTGCACTGTAACGGAAAAAATCCAATACTCTTCAGAAACAAAAGCCTGGCGTTCGCGCTCGCGGTCCACAATAAGCCGCAGGGCCACGGACTGGACTCGTCCTGCTGACAAGCCGCGCTTGACCTTTTTCCAGAGCAATGGAGAAATTTTATAGCCAACCAAACGATCAAGAATGCGCCTGGCCTGTTGGGAGTCAAACAAGGGCTTGCGCAGTTCAGTGGGGTTGGCCAGGGCCTCGCGCACAGCTTTGGCAGTGATTTCATTAAACTGAATGCGCTTGATATTTGTGTTTGCCTTATGAATGAGTTCAGCCACATGCCAGGCAATGGCTTCGCCTTCGCGGTCAGGGTCTGGCGCCAAATAGACTGTCTCAGCCTGTTTGGCCGCAGATTTAAGCTTATTGACGACTTTGACCTTGCCGGGAATAATCTGATAGTCTGGCGCAAAATCGTGGTCTTCGTCCACGCCCAGGGTCTTGGCTGGCAAATCACGCACATGCCCGACCGAGGCTTCCACTTCATATCCGCTGCCTAAAAACTTTTTTATGGTTTTTATTTTTGCGGGTGATTCAACGATGATTAAGTCCTTGCCCATAATGTGTGGGGCCTATATCCAGATTCAGAAGCGCAGGGCAAGGATAAACTTGGGGCGGAAATTCCAGAGCCTCAAACATAGAAATACATGATATTACCCTGATTTTATTATATACACTTTGTCAGGATGTGCACCATGGATAGTTTATTTCGTGCTGGATATATTGCTTTGATCGGGCCGCCCAATGCCGGAAAATCTACGTTTCTGAATACCGTGCTGGGAGAAAAAATCGCCATTGTCTCTCCCAAACCTCAGACCACGCGCACCAGTATTACTGGAATTTATACCACGCCCGAAGAGCAGATTGTTTTTTTGGATACTCCTGGAGTGCACACGCCTCGGGGTAAATTAAACCGCTTTCTTGTGGATGCTGCCTGGGCAGCTCTGGGCCAGGCCCACGGAGTGCTTCTTTTTTTAGATGCTGCCAAATACGCTGGCCATGATGCGGCCTTGCAGCGTGATATGCGTCCTATGGTTGACAGATTACAAGCATCGGGCCTGCCCTTGGCTCTTGCCCTGAATAAAATTGACCTGGTCAAACCCAAGCAACTTTTGCTTGATCTCCTTGCTGTGTGTGGTCAGCGTTGGCCTGATGCAGAGCTGATTCCACTTTCTGCACGCACCGGAGATGGCATAGAGCGCATCCTGGCTGTGGTGCGAAATTTTTTACCGCTGAGTCCGCCTCTTTTTCCGGAAGATCAGCTCAGTACAGCTCCTGTGCGCTTTTTAGCTGCTGAAATTATCCGCGAAAAGCTTTTTCTGGCCCTAAGTCAGGAGCTGCCCTATCATATCGCAGTAGATATTGAGGAATGGGAAGAAATGCCTGAGCACAACCAAACTCTTATCCATGCGACCATTTACGCGGCCCGGTCAAACCACAAAGGCATGATTGTAGGTCGCCAGGGTGCAACCTTGAAGCAGGTGGGGCAGAAAGCCCGTCATGAGCTTAAACAATTACTTGGAACAAAAGTGCATCTGGAACTGTGGGTCAAGGTGCGTGAAGGATGGACCGAGGATGGTCAGTTCATGACTTCCCTGGGCCTTGGGGCATAAGCTAAAGTACATGGACACGCAGTTTATTCTTGAACAGTGGCAGGCTGTTTTGCAGGATATGGCTCAGGCAGCTCAGGCTTCTGGGCGCAGTCCTCAGGATGTACGCCTGGTAGCTGTGTCTAAATTTCACTCTGCCGCAGCCATTCATGCACTGTACACGGCTGGCCAGCGTATTTTTGGTGAAAGTTATGCCCAGGAAGCACGAGCCAAAATGACTGAGCTTCCAGCAGATATTTCCTGGCATTTTATTGGCCATGTGCAGCGCAACAAGGTACGTCATGTGGTCGGGAACTTTGCTCTTGTGCACAGTCTTGATTCTCTTGAACTGGCGCATATTATGCATAACAGAGCCATGCGGCAGGGCGTGGTTCAGCCTGTCCTGGTTCAGGTCAATCTAGCTCAGGAGCCACAAAAAACCGGCATTGCCCTGGCTGATCTTGCTCCTTTGGCGGAATTTCTGGCTGGGTCTGCATGGATTCGCTGGCAAGGGCTTATGCTCATGCCCCCATTTTTTGATGATCCTGAGCGGGCCAAGCCATATTTTGCCCGATTACGTTTGCTGCGCGATACGCTGGAACGTGACTATGGGCTTGCACTGCCTGAACTTTCCATGGGCATGACCGGAGATTTTGAAGCTGCTATTGCCGAGGGTGCTACTTTGGTACGCATTGGGACACGAATTTTTGGGCCACGATGTAGTCTAGCGTAGGAGACAGCATAACATATGGATTTGGCGACCATCATCGGTGTTTTGTTGGCCTTTGGCCTGGTTTTTGGTGCCATGGGCAGTGATATTGTGTTGTTTTGGGATTTTCCTTCTGTGCTTATTGTTTTTGGCGGGACACTGGGCGGGGCACTGATTACCTATCCAGTGTATCACATCCTTGGTCTTATTGCTGTGATGAGAAATGCGTTTTTATGTAAGCGCGATACGCCGACCCAACTTATCAGTCAATTTGTTGACTTTGCTACCAGAGTTCGCCGAGAGGGCATTCTTTCTCTTGAACCCCAGTTAAAAGAAATCAAAGATGATTTTTTACGCAAGGCCCTGCAGCTTACTGTGGATGGGCTGGAGCCACAGGCTATCCAGGATATTCTGGAAACCGAAATTGCCTATCTGGAAGAGCGGCATGGTCATGGCGCAGATATGTTGCTGGCCCTGGGCGGACTGGCCCCGGCCATGGGTATGATTGGAACAGTTATCGGCTTGGTGCTGATGCTTAAAAGCATGAATGATCCGAGTACCATTGGCCCGGCCATGGCTGTGGCTCTGATTACGACCTTTTATGGCGCAGTGCTGGCGAATTTGGTTTTTAATCCCATGGCCGGCAAGTTAAAGACGCGCAGCAAAGAAGAGGTGCTGTTGCGCAGCATGATCATTGAAGGAGTCATGTGTCTTTCACGCGGAGAAAATCCGCGTATTATTGAGGAAAAACTCAACAGCTATTTGCCCCCCAAGAGTCGAAAGCCGAGCGACTAAGGGGGCGGCTTGCCTGAGGTGCTATGAAGCGAAAAAAGAAAAGTTCTGGCGGAGGAGGAGGTGAAGAGGTGCCTGCATGGATGGTGACCTTTTCTGACCTTATGACCTTGCTGCTGACTTTTTTTGTGTTGCTTTTGTCCATGGCATCTCAAGATATCCAGCGACGTAAGATTGCTTTGGGCTCAGTTTCAGGGCGATTTGGGTCAGGTGCGCCAAGTCTGAATGATCTGACCACCCATCCGTCCAAAACAGTGGAGCCAGGGCCGATTAATCAATTCAAAGACCTGGATGCTATTCAGAACAGGGTTCTGGAAGACCAATCACAGGATCTTCGCTTTGAGTATGACCGCTTTATCCAGCGTATTGCCATTGATGGAGAGAGCCTTTTTGCGCCAGGTTCGGCAGCATTGACACCCAAAGGACGTGCATTGCTCGAAGCAGTGCGGCCAGTAGTGGCTGAAAGCTCATATCCACTTGGTTTGTCCGGGCATACCGGAAGCGGACGTGATGAGTTGGATGCAGGTTACCTTGCGCCAGTCGGAGAGCGTATGGATTTTTCCTGGAAACTATCCCTGGAGCGGGTGACCACAGTATATCAGTATTTTCTGGATACAGGGATTCCGCCGGATAAATTGCGGCTGGAAGCATATGGGCGTTTCCGCCCCAAGGCCGGGGAGCGTACTCCAGAAGATCGCAAATTGAATCGGCGTGTAGAAATAACACTTGATCGACGCATTGGCAGCTGGGATCCTGCGCAGTTCAAAGCTATGACCGATGCGCAGCGCCAGATGCCCGAGCATGACTCATTTAGTGTGGACAATTTTTTATTTCATTTTAAATTACCCGGAAAAGAATAGATGGCCAGGGAGAAAAAGGAGGAGGGATCAAGCGGGGCCGGAATGGCCTGGTTGGTGACCTTTGCTGATCTGGTCACGCTGCTGCTGACCTTTTTTGTACTTTTGCTCTCTATGTCATCCATGGATCGTTCACGTATTCATGATGTGGTTGTTCAGGTTGTTGGCGCAGAAGGTATGGCTCCTGTCAAAGGCGCGGGCAAGGTGCCTGCCAAGTTCCAACCCATTGTTAAAGCGCTGGAAAATCCTGCTGCGCATTACCAGGATTTGTATCGGTTTAAAGATTTGCTGTTTCCGGACACAGTAATCCCAAAAGAATTTCTGACCAGCACCTTTGAAAAAAATATTGAAATAATGATCCGCCCTGAAGGCCTGGCCCTGGTTCTTTCTGATGCGATCCTGTTTGAAACAGGGCAGGCAGAGCCACGGCCTGAGGTGCGGCAGTTACTGGCAGGAGTGATGGAATTTCTGGCCGCTGTGCCTGCCAAGGTCAATATTTCCGGATATACGGACAATATCCCCGGAACAACAAAGGATAATACTGTTTTGTCCGGTGAGCGAGCCATGTCCATGCTTGAAATTTTTCTCGACAAAGGCTTTGAGCCATCCCGGTTTTCTGTTTCTGGATATGGGGAGGCGTTTTCCATTGCAGAAAACACAACGCCAGAAGGCAGGGCCAGAAATCGCAGGGTGGAAATTATTTTGAAAACAACCGGGCGCAAGGGTTTTTAGGGAAACGCGGATTTATTCTCATTGCAAAGACTGCGAGCGCGGACAACGTGCGCCAGAATACAGAACGTGGCTATAACATGCTGATACGTCAAGGATTCTGGATTGCTTTCCGCTCTTACTTCTCGCAGCGGCAATGACTTGTTTAATCAGCACTTCCTTTGCTTGCGGGTACTACGAGGAGGCTATGTATGGCTGAAGAGGATGCAAAGAAAAAGGGCGGCAAACTTAAATTTATTATTATTTTTGTGGTGTTGTTGGCGATTTTGGGTGGAGGAGGATTTGTGGCCTGGAAATTCTTTTTGGCCCAACCTGCTGGTGAATCCGCTGCATCAAACACCACGGAAAGTGAGCCTGCCCCGCCAGCAAAGGAAATGGAGCCAACCCAGATGGTCACTCTGGAACCGTTTGTCGTGAATTTGGCCGATCCTATGGGGCGTCGTTATCTGAAACTCAATATTGATGTAGAAGTTGTCAATGCTGGCGCTGCTGCTGATATGGGTGCATCTATGTCCAAGATCAAGGATTCTCTTCTGATTTTGCTTTCCAGCAAGACCTTTGGTGAAATCAATGGGTTGGAACAAAAAGTTGAACTGAAAAATGAAATTGTAGACCGGATGAATCAAATTCTTGGGCCAGGAAAGATTAAAACAGTGTATTTTACAGAATTTGTAGTCCAGTAAACACTATATGGGCCGGATATGAGTAAAATTCTCAATCAGGATGAGGTGGATGCCCTTCTCCGGGGAATATCTGGAGGAGAAATTGAAACCGAGGACGAAATTGTCCAGGATGAGGGCAATATTGTTTCGTTTGATCTGGCCAATCAGGACCGGATCATTCGTGGCCGTATGCCTGTGCTGGAAATTATTAATGACAGGTTTGCCCGCCTCTCAACCAGCGCCCTGGCCAACACCATGCGCAAGCGGGTTGATGTCAATCCCGTATCCATTGATATGTCCAAATTTGGGGATTTCATGCGCTCGCTGCCTGTGCCGACCAGTATCAATATTTTCAAGATTGATCCGTTGCGGGGCAATGCGTTGTTAGTGGTGGATACGCGGCTCGTTTTTACCCTGGTTGAAAATTTTTTCGGCGGTGCAGGCAGCCAGCCCAAGATTGAAGGTCGGGATTTTACTCCGATTGAGCAATCCATCATTACCAAGGTAGTGAAGATAATTCTGGCTAATCTGGAAGATGCCTGGAGGCCGGTGCACGAGGTCAGCATTGAGTACCTGCGTTCAGAGATTAACCCGCAATTTGCGACCATTGTCCCTCCAAGTGATGTGGTGGTGGTTATTTCTTTTGAGGTTGAATTGGAAAGCTCGCTGGGGTCAATGGTATTGGCGTTGCCCTATGCGACGATAGAGCCTATCCGCTCCAAATTGTACGCAGCTTTTCAAACTGAGCGTCTGGAAATTGACCACGCCTGGATTTCGCGTTTTCGTGATCGCTTGATGGAAACGCCGGTTGATGTGGATGTAACCTTTGGCACAACCACAATTACCGGGCGCCAGCTTCTTGATTTGCAGGTCGGGGATATTGTCCTGCTGGATCAGGATGAAGATGCCTTGCTCAAGGCGTATGTGCACGGTGTGCTTAAGTTTCAGGGAGCGCCAGGATTTGTGAAAGGAAACAAGGCCTTCAAAATTACTCGGGAACAGGAATTGAATTATTAGAGGACGTACTATGGCTGAAGATCAGGACAAACTTGCTGCCGAATGGGCCGCAGCTCTGGAAGAACAAAGTACAGCCGAAGGAAGCTCTGAGCAGGAGCTTGCAGATGCCTGGACCGCAGCCCTTCAGGAGCAAGCAGATGCCGGACCAGAGCAGAGCGCTGAGCAGAACTTAGCTGATGAATGGGCCAAGGCTCTGGCCGATGAGGAAGAAACAAAAATTCAGCATGAGAAAAAGCAAAAACAACTGGCTGCCCAAAGTAAAGATTTTGAATACAAAGATCTTACTGCAGAGGCTAAATCTCAACGCAGCGATGCGGGCTTGCGCAAGGAACTGGATTTTATTCTTGATATTCCCCTTGATGTGTCTGCCCAGCTCGGCAGTACAAAATTGCTGATCAATGAATTACTTCAGCTTGGCCAAGGTTCAGTTATTGAGCTTAATAAACTGGCTGGTGAGCCGCTCGAAATTTTGGTCAATGGCAAATTAGTGGCACGGGGGGAGGCAGTGGTGATTAATGAAAAATTCGGGGTGCGCCTTACGGATATTATCAGCCCCATTGAGCGGGTGAAGCAGCTTGGATAATGCAACATTAAGCGCAACAGAGATGAGCCTGGGTCTGGCCACTGTTAAAATGGCCGCTTCACTCCTGCTTGTTGTCGGGCTGATTCTGCTCCTGCTGTATCTGCTGAAACGCTATGGCCTGGCAACACGCTGGCAAGGCCGGGGGACAAGTCTGCTGCATGTGGAAGAACGCCTTGTGCTGGGGCCTCGCAAGCAAGTGCTTGTGGTTCGTTTTTTGAATAGAATACTTGTGCTGGGCGTTACTGACTCCAGCATTAACCTGATTGCAGAGCATACTTCTGATGACGCACAATCACTTGATTTTTCCACTGCCCTGGAGCGCGAAAAGCAGACACATTCTGTTCGCGCTGATTAGCCTGGGCTTTTTTTTCCTGCCTGGGCTTGGTTTTTGTGCAGACGGGCCAACCATGCCCTCGCTCTCCCTGCAGCTGTCTGCTGGCCAGGCTGAGCCAGCAAAAGTAGCAGTGGCCCTGGAAATCATGGCGTTGTTCACGGTGCTGACCTTGGCGCCGTCCATTGTGCTGGCCATTACTTCATTTACACGGATTATCATTGTATTTCATTTTTTGCGTCAGGCCATGGGTACGCAGCAAATGCCTCCTACCCAGCTTTTAAGTGGGCTGGCCATTTTTATGACCGTAGTAATTATGATGCCAGTGGGAAAAATCGTCAACGAGACTGCATTACAGCCATATCTACGTGAAGAGATTGGCTATGCAGACGCCCTCAAGCAGGCTGAAATACCGGTTCGTTCTTTTTTGTTTAAGCATACACGGGAAAAAGATTTGTCTGTTTTCTTCTCTATCACCAACATGGAACGCCCCAACACCAAGGATGATGTGCCAACCATGTTATTAATTCCTGCGTATATGATCAGTGAAATGAAGACAGGATTCCAGATTGGCTTTTTAATTTATATTCCTTTTCTTATTCTGGATATGGTGGTGGCCAGTATTCTTTTATCCATGGGCATGATGATGTTGCCCCCGGTTATGGTATCCTTGCCATTTAAGATCTTACTTTTTGTCATGGTGGATGGCTGGAATCTGATTGTTGGCTCATTGGTGAATAGTTTTACCTAAGCCCTGAGGGCATGGAGGAAGCATGACTCCGGAGTTTGTGATCGGCTTTGCGCGTCAGTCCATAGAACTGACCCTGTCCATTGCCCTGCCCATGCTTGGCGTGGGCCTGGGTGTTGGTGTTTTTGTCAGTGTTTTGCAGGCAGCAACACAGATTCAGGAAGCAACCCTGACCTTTGTCCCTAAAATTATCGCTGTCTTTCTTGCCTTGCTGTTTATTTTTCCCTGGGCCATGGATAAGATGATTGCGTTCACCCGGGATATTTTTTTGAATTTTCCACAATATATCAAATAGTTTTCCATTGACGGAGCATTTCTGTCACGATCATGGCTCCGGCCTGGGCCACGTTGATGGAATCAAGCCCTCTTTGCATGGGAATTGTCAGCACTGTCTCACAGCGTTTCGCTACATTGGGACGCATCCCTTTATCTTCATTGCCCAAGACCAAGACAGCCGGGCTGCGCAAAACAGCAGCAAAAAGCGCTGTGCATCCTTCTCCCATTCCTGTGCCATAAATAGCCAGGCCTGCTTGTGCGCAGGTATCGAGCGCCCGCGCCAGATTAACAACCTGGCACAATCCCAGATGATCCAGAGCGCCAGCAGCAGCCTTGGACGCACCTGTGCCTAAAAAAGCAGTGCGGTCCTGTGGAAAAAGAATCCCGGCCCCACCCAGTGCATACAGGGTACGGGCGAGAGTGCCCACATTACCGGGATCCTGAACCTGGTCTAAGGCAAGAATAAGTGGAAATGGGGCAGAAGCTGTCCGCGTAATAAGGGTTTCTATGTCAAGCATCTGGCGAGAGCGCAGCCTGGCCACCACGCCTTGATGATTGCCCGGAAATATGCGGTCTATTTCTTTGCGTGGCAGCTTGCGAAACCGTACTCCATGTGCTCGGCACGCAGCCACAATATCCCCCAACCCTGGTATATCTTCAAGAAACACGGTGTCGATGCCTTGTGGATTGCTTGTCAGCAATTCTGAAACAGGTTTGCGTCCTGGTGTAAAATACGTGGTATCAGTATGTTGGCGCATGAAGTTGTCCTTTGGCCTATCGTTTGGACAGGATTGTTGAAGTTTGCCTTTTGGAAAATAATTCTGTAGCCAAATTTTTTGATTTTTTCTTCGCTCATGTCTGGCGTGACTATACAGAGCGAGCAATCTTTGACCAGGAGACTGTTTTGACTGTTCATCTACGAATACTTCTTGCCCTTGTCCTGCTCATGGCAGCTGGTTGCGCGGTCAAGAATGCTCCGGAATTGAGTCATTCATCCCCACAGGCGCCGCCTGGAATGGAGGATGCAAACTCACAATATCCCCAGCTTCATACAGAAAATGAATTCAAAGATGAAGCAGACCTGCTCCCTGATCAAGATGACCTCTCTTCCACTTCCCAGCTTTCCCCGGATGAACGCAAAATTCTGGATACAGAATTATCCTTTGCTGTGGGGCCGGATATCACGCAAAATGAGGATGTCCAGCGCTATTTTCACTACTTCACGCACCTGCATCGCGGAACATTTGAAGCATGGCTCAAGCGGGCACAGCCTTATCTTCCACACATTCGCGCCCGCTTTCAAGCTGAAGGTCTGCCAGAGGAGCTGATTTATCTGCCCTTTGCTGAAAGTGGCTTTAATCAGTTTGCCTATTCCAGGGCAGGGGCCTCTGGCTTGTGGCAGTTTATGCCGCAAACAGGAATGCAATACGGGTTACGTTACGATGCATGGGTTGATGAACGACGTGATCCATATAAATCAACTGAAGCTGCTATTGCCTATCTTAAAAAACTGTATGCTGATTTTGGTGACTGGTCCCTGGCCTTGGCAGCCTATAATGCGGGTGAAGGCACCATTGGCCGGGCCATGAAAAAAACAGGGTGTGAAGATTTTTTTACGCTTTGTGATGCTTCGAAAGATCTGAAAGATGAGACTAAAAATTATGTGCCCAAATTTTTGGCTTTAGTTAAAATTGCCAAAAATCTTGAACAATTGGGCTTTGCTCCTGTCAATTGGAATGCCAAGCCTGCGCCAGTGACCACGATGACAGTGCAACCGCGTACTGACCTGCTGGCTCTGGCCAAGAGTGTGGGTATGGATTGGAAAGAGTTTCGTGAAATAAATCCGGTATTCCGCAAGCAGGAAGCTCCGGCCAAGGGCAGCGCACGTGTTGCCATTCCCGTGCATCTTACGGCCAAGGCAGAGGAATTTCTGAAGCGACCGGTTTTGGCCAAGGCTGCGCCTGTGTTTGCACAGCACACGGTCAAGAAAGGGGATACCTGGTGGGGGCTGTCTAAAAAATACAATTCCACTGTGGCAAATCTGCAAAAAATAAATAAAAATAAATCATTGAAAATCGGAACGGTTCTGCAGATCCCCCAAAAGGGCAAGGCCGGAAAAGCAGCGCCAGAAGCAGTGCATACTGCACGTAAGGACACACAGAAATATGCCGCAAAACGAGCAAATTATGTTGTTCAACAGGGCGATACGATGTGGTCCATTGCTAAGGCATTCAAAACCGATGTAAATTCACTGCTCCAGGCCAATGGCCTGGCATCATCTTCTGCCCTGCGTATTGGCCAGGCTCTTTACATTCCTGACGCAGGCAGTGCCGCAACCCAGGCCGCACAGGCCAAGACCGAAGCAGCCCGCAAAAAACTGATTCAGTATCAAATTAAAGCTGGCGATAATTTATGGAGTATTGCCAGGCAATTTGGCGTGACTCCAGAAGACTTGCGACAGTGGAATAAGCTCGCGCAAAGCAACACAATTAAGCCTGGAGAACGGCTACAGGTCTATCAATAAAATATACTCGCACGAGATGCAGTCTGACTCTTGCTGAAAAACAGACCTGTATCCGCAGTTGAGGTCGTCTTGGTTTGATCTGACAGTGGCCGCAATCAGAGGCATCCTTTTTGCCAAGACCATTGATGAGGTCTTTGCCGAAAAATAGGCAGAATCAGGCAAGGCATAGGGTTGTTGGCTGATAGTTAATGGCTCATG
>JAAYGZ010000177.1 GCA_012727515.1 Desulfovibrionales bacterium | reverse complement strand
GATTGACGTTTACTGATGCAGGCCGTCATCAGGTCGTCATGATTTTGGAAAGCAAACCATTGCGCCAGTGGCTGGCCATTGTTTTGGACGCTTATGTCCGTGCTGACTGGCCCCTGGATGCCTGGCCGCACTGGATGCGCGAAAGCACGATAGAGACGCCTGTTCACGCAACAGTGCAGTAAAAACAGACTATGGCGCTACACAGCACCTTTCAGGGTCAATATCCATCCATCTTCCCGAAGCACTGCACTCAACCCAATTCCTGGGCCGTACGCCGGATAATTTCTTCCTGGTGATCCAGGTCCAGATCCACAAAATAATCACTGTACCCTGCCACGCGCACCAGCAAATTTCGATATTCATCAGGATTGGCCTGGGCCTGGCGCAAGGTGTCTGTGTCCACCACATTAAACTGAATATGATGGCCATTGGCGCGAAAATAAGTGCGTACCAGGTGCATCAGGGTGGTCAGATCCTGGTCAGTTCTGAGCACGCTGGGTAAAAAACGCTGATTAAGCAGGGTCCCGCCTGACTTGAGCTGATCCATTCTGGACAAGGACTTAATCACAGCTGTCGGCCCATTGCGGTCTGCCCCATGAGAAGGCGAAGTGCCGTCAGACTCAGGCCAATGGGCCAGGCGTCCATTGGCGGAAGCGCCCAGCATCTTGCCAAAATACACATGACAGGTGGTGGAAAGCATATTGATATGATAGGTTGTGCCCTTGGTGTTGGGGCGACCGTCAATGGTCTGAAAAAGCAGCTCATAGACGCGCTGCATAAGGCTGTCTGCCCGGTCATCGTCATTGCCGAAAAAAGGCGTCTTGTTCCAGAGCTTCAGGCGCAGGGCTTCGTGGCCGGCAAAATTGGCCTGCAAGGCCCCAAGCAGATCTTTCATGCTCACAGCCTGGCTGTCAAAAACATGAGTTTTAATGGCTGACAGGCTGTCTGTCACGGTGCCAATGCCGCAGCACTGAATATAATTGGTATTGTAGCGCGGCCCGCCATTGTAATAATCCTGCCCTTTTTCAATGCAGTCATGGATGACCACAGATAAAAACGGCGCTGGCGCATATCGGGCGTACATGCGCTCAATATAATTGTTGACCTTGATCTTGAGGTCCACCACCCATTTAAGCTGGGTGCTGAACGCAGCAAAAAGATCTTCAAAAGAGGTACACCTCTCTGCTTCTCCGGTCTGGGGTCCGATCTGCTTGCCTGTGAGCTGATCCCGGCCATTATTAAGGGCCAGTTCCAGCACTTTGGGCACATTCAGATACCCGGTCAGAATATAGGCTTCTTTGCCAAAAGCGCCGGTTTCAATACAGCCAGAGCATCCGCCCTGACGCGCATCTTCCACGCTTTTGCCCATGCGCACCTGCTCCATAATCACAGCATCTGTATTAAAAAGAGAGGGATAGCCATGACCCTGACGAATAACTTTTGCTGCTGCCAGCACAAACCGGTCTGGAGTCTCCTGGCTGATATGTACGCTGGTTTGGGGCTGAAGCAGGGTCAGTTCTTCCACAACCTCCAGGATCAGATACGAGACCTCACTGACTCCATCAGAGCCATCAGCCTTGCGCCCACCCAGATTGATATTGGTGAATCATTATAGGTGCCGCTTTCCTTGGCCGTAACCCCTACCTTGGGCGGAGCTGGATGATTATTGATCTTGATCCACAAGCAGCACAAAAGTTCCTTGGCCTGATCCCTGGTCAGGGTGCCGTCAGCCAGGCCCTGGCGGTAAAAAGGCTCCAGATGCTGATCCAGATGCCCTGGCGTCATGGCATCCCAGCCATTGAGTTCTGTAATGGTGCCCAGGTGCACAAACCAGTACATCTGCAGGGCTTCCCAGAAATCACGCGGCGCATGTGCTGGCACCCAGCGACACACTTCAGCAATACGCACCAGCTCGGCCCTGCGCTCAGGATTTTCTTCTGTTTTGGCCATGTCCCAGGCCAGATCAGCATGACGCCTGGCAAAGACAATGGCTGCGTCACAGGCCATGTCCATGGCCCGTAATTCTTCTGCCCTGTCTGCGGCCTGTGGGTCATGCGCATAGTCCAGACGCGCCACGCGGTCAGCAATTTTAGCCTTAAAATCAAGCATACCCATCTGGTAGATGGTTCCGTCCAGGGCAGTGTGTCCAGGAGCACGCTGTTCCATAAATTCTGTAAACAGTCCGGCCTCATAGGCTGCTCGCCACGTTTCAGGAACCTGAGAAAAAACACGGTCGCGCATGGACCTGCCTGTCCAGTACGGAATGACCTCTGTTTCATAGGTGGCAATGTCCTGCTCTGCCACATGGT
>JAAYGZ010000017.1 GCA_012727515.1 Desulfovibrionales bacterium | reverse complement strand
GTCCATGCCCACATGGAGTCCCTGGCCCGTGAGGTTTTTGGCGCATACGGATGTCAGGAAGTGCGCATTCCTGTTTTGGAAAAAACAGAACTTTTTTCCCGCTCCATTGGCGAAGAAACCGATGTGGTCCAGAAAGAGATGTACACCTTTGCAGATCGCAAGGGCCGTTCCCTGACCATGCGTCCGGAAGCCACTGCCGGAATTTTACGGGCTTTTATTGAATCAGGCCTGGCAAATCAGGAAGGCGTGACCAAATTGTTCGCCTATGGGCCGATGTTTCGCTATGAGCGGCCCCAAAAAGGGCGTTTGCGTCAGTTTCACCAGCTTGACGTGGAAGTACTGGGCACAGATACCCCGCAGGCAGATGCTGAAGTGGTGCTCATGCTGTGGACGTTTCTGACCAAGCTGGGTTTGCAGAACATTGCCCTGGAACTGAACTCCCTTGGATGCCGCCAGTGCAGGCCAGTGTTTCATGAGCAATTACGCGCATTTTTAGCTGGCATTGATCACGACCAATTATGTGAAGACTGCAAACGGCGCAGCACAACCAATCCCTTGCGCGTGCTGGACTGCAAAGTGCCTGCGTGTGCAGCTCTGGTGGCAGATGCGCCGCGCATTGCTGATTCTTTGTGTCCGGATTGCGCAGCACATTTTTCTCAGGTGCGGGCTATTTTAGACAGCGCCCGGCTTGACTATCGCATCAATGACCGCCTGGTGCGCGGGCTGGATTATTACCAACGCACCACCTTTGAGGTTGTGTCTGGTGACATTGGCTCCCAGACCGCCATTGCCGGAGGCGGGCGCTATGATGGCCTGATCAAGCAGCTTGGCGGCCCGGATTTGCCGGCTGTTGGCTTTGCCTGTGGCATGGAGCGTCTGGCCTTGCTGTGCCCTCCACTGCCTATTGCCAGCCCGGATTTTTATCTGGCAGTTCTGGATGCCGGAGCACTGAGCACCGGGCTGCTGCTGGCCCAGCGCCTGCGTGAGCGCGGTTTTTGCGGTGAAGTGGCTTTTGAGGCCAAAAGTATTAAAAGTCAGATGCGCCAGGCTAACAAACTGAGTGTAAAAACCTGTTTTGTGCTGGGGCAGAATGAAATGCAGTCTGGCCTTATTGTGGTCAAGGACATGGCCACAGGCGTGCAGAAAACCATTGGCCAGGAAGATCTGGAACAGGCCTTAGGCTTTAAGAAACAATAACAAGTGCATGACAGAACAGGCCATGTAGCCTGAGGTGAGGATATATTTTTTATGGATACACGCGAAACAGAACGGACAATGGATGCTCTTGGGTGCTGGCGCAGAACCCATACCTGTGCGGCCCTGAATCAGGCTCAGGAAGGACAGGAAGTATGCCTTATGGGCTGGGTGCAGTACCGCCGGGATCATGGCGGCCTTATTTTTATTGACCTGAGGGATCGCTACGGCCTGACCCAGGTTGTTTTTTCACCTGATCTGGCGCCTAAGGCCCATGAACGCGCTCATGTACTGCGCACTGAATATGTGCTGGCCATCAAGGGCGTGGTGCGCAAGCGTCCGGATGACATGATCAATACCAAGCTGGCCACTGGAGCCATCGAGGTCTATGTCACGGAATTCAAGCTCTTAAACACGGCCAAAACGCCACCCTTTCCCATTGAAGACCGGGTCGATGTATCGGAAAACCTGCGCCTCACCTACCGTTTTCTGGATTTGCGGCGCACAACCATGGCCGACAATCTTATCCTGCGCAACCGGGTTTCCCAGGCCGTGCGGCGCTACCTGGATGAACAGGGATTTCTGGAAATTGAAACTCCGGTGCTGACCAAATCCACCCCGGAAGGAGCGCGGGACTTTTTAGTGCCCAGCCGGGTGAATCAGGGCCAGTTCTATGCCCTGCCCCAGTCGCCTCAGCTGTTTAAGCAACTGCTCATGTGCGGTGGGTTGGATCGTTATTACCAGATTGTTAAATGCTTTCGTGACGAGGATTTACGCGCAGATCGTCAGCCTGAATTTACGCAGATTGATATGGAAATGTCCTTTGTGGATGAAGAGCAGGTCATGGAGCTGGCTGAAGGCATGATGGCCCGTGTTTTTCAGGATGCTCTGGGCCAGGAACTGCCCTTGCCTTTGCCGCGCATGACCTATGCCCAGGCCATGGCTGAGTACGGGGTGGATAAGCCTGATCTGCGCTTTGGTCTTACGCTTCAGGATGTGACTGAAGTGGTGCGTGGATCTGAGTTTAAGCTCTTTGCCACTGCTGCTTTGGTCAAGGCCCTGCGTGTGCCAGGGGGCAGTGAATTATCACGCAAGGAAATTGACGATTTTACTGAGTTCGTCAAAATTTATGGCGCTCAGGGCCTGGCCTGGATCAAAATCAAAGAAGATGGCTGGCAGTCACCCATTGCCAAGTTTTTAAGCGATGCTGAGCGCAGCGGCCTGACCACAGCCCTGGGTCTTGAGCCAGGGGATATTGTTTTTTTCCAGGCCGGTGCGCCTGATATGGTCAATAGCGCCCTGGGCAATTTGCGCCTGCAACTGGGTGAACGCTTTGGTCTTATTCCAGAGGGCAGTTTTGCGCCCCTGTGGGTGACGGATTTTCCGCTTCTGGAATGGAACCCGGATGAAAAGCGCTGGGTGGCCATGCACCATCCTTTTACCGCGCCCAAAGACATGCAGGCTCTGGCTCAGAATCCAGCCCAGGCCGTGGCCAGGGCCTATGATCTGGTGCTTAATGGAACAGAGGTGGGGGGCGGGTCCATTCGTATCCATAACCCGGAAACCCAGCAGCAGATGTTTGCGGCCCTGGGCATTGACGAAGCTGAGGCCAGGGCCAAGTTTGGCTTTTTACTGGATGCGCTGGTCTTTGGCGCTCCACCGCATGGAGGCATTGCCTTTGGTCTGGACCGCCTTATCATGCTCTTGACCGGCGCTAAATCCATCCGCGATGTTATTGCTTTTCCCAAAACCCAGAAAGCAACCTGTTTAATGACTGAAGCGCCTTCAGCAGTAGAACCTGTGCAGTTGCGCGATCTGGGGTTGCGACTGCGCGAAAAGCCCAAAGAGTAAGACATGGAACGCACGATTGTCACCTATCCTCATCCAGTGCTGGCGCAAAAAGCCAAGCCTGTAACGGAAATTACCGAAGATATCCGCGCTCTGGCCGCTGAAATGGCAGAACTTATGTATGCCAACAAAGGTATTGGCCTGGCTGCGCCGCAAGTGGCGGAAAGTCTGCGCCTGATTACCGTTGATTTAAGTGGTCCGGAAAAACGCGAGGCGTTGCAGGTTTTTGTCAATCCTGTGCTTTCGTGCCCGGAAGGTGAGGTAGAGTCTGAAGAGGGTTGTTTGTCTGTGCGCGGGTACAGAACCACGGTACGCCGGGCTGAACGGGTACATCTTTCAGCCCAGGATCTGGATGGCAAGCCCATAGAACTGGATGCAGATGACCTGCTAGCTATTTGTCTGCAGCATGAGCTGGACCATCTTGATGGAGTGCTGTTCATTGATCGCATCAGCAAGCTCAAACGTTCATTGTATGAAAGAAAGGTTAAAAAATGGTTACGGCAGAAAAGCGCATAAGGGCCGTGTTCATGGGCACTCCGGATTTTGCCGCAGTGTCCTTGCGCCATGTGCTGGACTGGGACGGGTGCCAGGTAGTGGGTGTGTATTGCCAGCCTGACCGGCCCTGTGGTCGTGGCCAGGTCTGCACCCTGTCTCCGGTTAAAGTCCTGGCCCTGGAAGCAGATGTCCCTGTTTTTCAGCCTGTACATTTCAAAGATCAGGCCCAGGTGCAGGAATTGGCTGCCCTGCGTCCGGACATACTGCTTGTGGCAGCGTATGGTTTGATTCTGCCCCAGGTCGTTCTGGATATTCCGCCCCTTGGGGCCATCAATGTTCATGCTTCACTCTTGCCAGAATACCGGGGAGCTGCTCCCATTCACCGCGCCATTGTGGATGGTCGTCATGTCACGGGCATTACCATCATGCAGATGGAAGCTGGCCTGGACAGTGGCGATATTTTACTACAGCGCAGCCTGGCCATTGGGATTGATGACACTGCCCAGAGCTTACACGATGAGCTGGCTGATCTGGGCGGGCGGCTTCTGGTGCAGGCTTTGGGCAAGATGTACCAGGGCGGGCTGGTGCGCATTGCCCAGGATCATGACCGCGCGACCTATGCCTCCAAGCTGAGTAAAGAAGAAGGGCGCATTGACTGGAATCAGCCAGCCCTGACCGTGCATAATCGTATTCGCGGCCTGTTTCCCTGGCCAGGCTCCTGGTTTGACTGGAGCGGTATGCCTGACAGGTCTGTGCGCCTGACCGTGTATCCGGGGAAAATCGGGGCAGAACGTCCGGCCCATATAGAGCCTGGACAGATTGTGGGTATTGCAGGCAGTGACGTGCTCATTGCCTGCGCGGACAGGCTCTATGCTGCGCCCACTATTAAACCTGCCAACAGCAAGCCGTTGTGCGGCCAGGAATTTTATTGCGGATACCTGAGCCGTTGTACAGGCAGCCATGTGCTCAAGCCTGACTCCACCTGCTCAGGAGCATAAGGCCCATGGCAAAGACCACGCCTCGCAGCCCTTTGGAAAATGAAATCCGGGATGCGTTCCGCACTCGCAAGCGTGTCTTTATTGGCCTGATTACCGGCTCCTCCATTCTTATCTGCCTTATCCTGACCCTGTTGTGGTATATCCCCTATGTGGGGCTTGGTTCTTTGCACCCTGCTGCGCCCTGGGTTTTTGGCCTGGTCATTGGGGCACTGATTCTGGTCATTGCCTGGGCAGCCTTAGCCCTGGTCTTAAATATCCTGCTTGGGCGGCCCGTGCTCTTGTCAAAACGACTGCGCGGGGTGACCATCAAATTATTTCTGCCGTTAATGACCTTGCTGGGCCGGGTGCTGGGCATTCCCAAGCAAACAGTGCGGGCCTCGTTTATCAAGGTTAATAATGAGCTGGTCAAAGGAGAAGGCCACCGCTATCCGGCAGAGACACTTCTTTTGCTCATGCCGCACTGCATTCAGAACAGCCGCTGTAAATTTCGTCTGACCTATACGGTGGATAATTGTAAACGATGCGGAGACTGCGCCCTGGCAGGGCTTCTGGCCTTGCGTGACGCATACGGCGTGCATCTGGCCGTGGCCACAGGCGGAACCATTGCCCGGCGCATTGTGGTTCAGCATCGGCCCAGGCTGATCATTGCTGTGGCCTGTGAGCGCGATCTGGCCAGTGGCATCCAGGATACCTATCCCTTGCCTGTGTATGGCATTTTAAACTCCCGTCCCTTTGGCCCGTGTCTGGACACAGACGTGGCTCTGGCTCAGGTGGAATGGGCTATTCAGGAGTTTTCCCGATGAGACTTCCTCCTGCCCGTCGCATGGCCCTGGAAATTTTGCGCCGCACCCTGGACAATCATCAGGATCTGCAAAGTGCGGCAAATGACGTGCTTGCTTTGTGTGCAGATGGCCCGGACAAGGGCCTGGCCACAGAACTGGCCTATGGATATCTGCGTTTGCGCGGGCGTATTGATTTTCTGCTGAACCAGCTTTTTAAAAGGCCAGCCCAGACCTCCCCTGTGGTGCGTCGTATTGTGGGCCTGGCTGCTTATGAACTTATTTTTCTGGACCGTATTCCTGAATACGCCAGCCTGGACTGGGCCGTATCTCTGGTACGCGCACGCTGTGACCAGACCATGGGGCGGGTGGCCAATGGCGTGCTGCGCAATCTGCTGCGCCTGGGTCGGGCCGTTACCCAGCCTGACTACTATCGGTATAAAACCCATGATCAGGTGCAGTTCTGGTCTGCCTGGTATTCCTGCCCGCGCTGGCTGGTCAGTTTGTGGCTGAAGCACTACGGCCATGACCGTGCCAGGCAGTTTCTGGAAGCCTCGATCCGCGCTCCGCACATCGGGCTGCGCATCCATGCAGGGCGCCCCAAGGCCCAGGCTGTGCTGGCAGAGCTGGAACCACTGACACTAGAGCGGGCGGGCTGGGGCTTGGCTGTGCGCGAGTGGTCAGAGCTGGCAGACCAGGCCGTGCGTCAGGGCCTGGCATCACGGCAAAGTCTGGCTGCACAAAAAATCATGGACGCTCTTGGAGTATCGCGCTGGCCTGAACCCATCTGGGATGCCTGTGCTGGCCGAGGGGGCAAAACCCTGCTCATGGCAGAGCAGGGCAAACAGGTCTGGGCCTCAGATGTTTCGTTGTTTCGTTTGCGCCAGATTCAGGCCGAGGCCCAGCGTTTGGGTTGTGCTGTTCCTGTTTTTCTGGCCCAGGCCCAGGGCCTGGCTCCTTTGCGCTCTGCCCCGCGCACCATAGTGCTTGATGTGCCGTGCTCTGGCCTGGGCGTGCTTTCCAGGCGACCAGACACAAAATGGAAACGCACAGCAGCAGACTGCGCCCAACTGGCTGGCCTGCAAAAGCAGATTCTGGAGACAGCAGCCTCTGTGCTGCCTGCTGGCGGAGCCTTGGTGTACATTACCTGCACCATGACCAGGCAGGAAAATGAGGATCAGATCGCTTCCTTTGTGCAGGCTTATCCGCAGTTTCGCTTGCTGCGCGAAATTCAGCCCTCCCTGCATGAAGAGGACGGGGAATTTTTTTACGGGGCAATTTTACACAAGACCACATCCCCTGGATCCACTCTGGCGGGTACGATCGCCCATTTTCGTGAGGATAATGTATGAGAAGTCCCGCAGAGTTCTCTTTTGTCATTTCACGAGAGTGAAAATCCAATGTTTTCCTTATTTTTTCTGTTGCTTGGCGGCTCGTTCACGGCGCAGCCAGGCGTACCAGTCTTCCATGCCCTGGCCAGTGGTGGCTGAGACAGAAAAAATTTCAATATCCCTGTTCACGGCACGGGCAAAGGCGCAGGCCCGGTCCACATTAAAATTCACATAGGGCAGCAGATCGATTTTATTAAGAATCATGACCCTGGATTCAGCAAAAATAAACGGGTATTTCTCTGGCTTATCATCGCCTTCTGTAACGCTTAAAATCGTGACCTTGTAGTCCTCGCCAACATGAAATTCTGCTGGGCAGACCAGATTGCCCACATTCTCCACCACTAAAATATCTGTGCCGTCCAGACCCAGTTCATCGCAGGCATCACGAACCATGGCGCTGTCCAGGTGACAACCGCCTTTGGTATTGATCTGCACAGCCCTGGCCCCTGTTGCTGCCACGCGGCGGGCATCGTTTTCAGTCTGACAATCGCCCTCAATAACGGCAATGGAAAATTCCTGCTTCAGGTCTGTCAGCGTGCGTTCCAGCACAGTGGTTTTGCCAGAGCCTGGCGAACTCATCAGGTTTAAGGCCAGAATGCCCAGGCTGCTGAAACGGGCATTAAGTTCTGCAGCTACCGCGTCATTGGCCTCCAGAATATTGCGCACCACATCAACTTTCATATCTTTCTCCTCGTTATTCAGCTTCAATATGATCAATATACAGTTCACGGCCTGAAATAATGGAATGCCCGATGTCTTCGCCACAGTCCGGGCAGGGGGCCAGTCGCACATCGTGGCTTGGGCTGAATTCCCGGCCACACCGCTGACAGCGCACGACCATTGGCTTTACTGTGATCCCTATCTGCGCTCCGGCCAGGTCTGTGCCGTGGGTCAGGATCTCAAAGGCTGTTTCCAGGGCTTCAGGCACAATGGCCGAAATCTGACCATAGACAATCTGCACAGAAAGGAGCTTGCGCAGGCCATGTTTGTGCATTTCTTCGCTGATGATTTTAATCAGGCTTTCGGCAATGGATAATTCGTGCATTCTGACTCCTTTTCTCTTTTTCAGCGCTCTGTCGCGTATGCCGTGTCCAGGGCATTGTCCAGCGCAATGCGCTCTGTGTGCAGCGCCTTGTCGCGCACAGTGCAGCGAAACATTTCCCATTCCATATGATCAATAATATCAATAATGCCCCGCGCTGTGGGCGGCAGGGCTGCGACCAGGGCGTCCAGGTCTGCCTGAGCGTCAATATAGTGGCCTTCATGGATAAAATCGAGCACGCTGTCCTGGGCCGTGCATTCATATCCTGACAAAAGTTCCTGACAGAGACGCAGACTTGCTTGATCCAGGCCAGTCAGATGGCCATACACACAAAAAATATGCGGCATGATGTACTCTTAAAAAGATGGAGGAAGAACAAAACAGGAATAGCCTTCCTGGGCCAGAAGCGAAACCAGGGCTGGCTCGCTGAAACGGCGGTCAATAAGAATTACCTTGCTCCCTGCAGGCCCGACCAGCCAGGTCGGAACATGCAGACTCAGGCGCCGATCCGTACCAGCAGCCCAGTTCATGGTGGCGACGCCCTGACGCAGCATGTCGTGGCTACGCAGCACATGCAGCAAAGCTCCAAGCGTGGTGGGTAATGTTGGACCTGTGATCTGCTCTGCATTTTCCAGGCGCAGGGTGCGCAGAATATCCAGGGGCGCGGCCTGGGGCACGTACACGGCCTGGCGCGGTTTAGCGGGTAAGCGGGACAGGCTGTTCAAATGATCCAGCTCAATAATATGCACATCCAGGGTGTGCAGCACTTCAGGAAGGTCCTGGGGCAGGGGCCGTTCTTCCTGGCTGTGCCTGGACCAGAGAATATGCACGCGCTGCTGCTCTGCCTGCTGCACAATGCAGATAAGCGGGGCGCTTACGGTCAGGCCCATGGCTTTGCGAGACAGGCTCAGTTCCCGGCCTTGTTCCCACACCCGCAGCTGATCAGGATATGCGCGGGCCAGGGCTGTAAGCGTTGCAGGCAAGGCCCAGTCAGCAGGCACAGAGCAGAGCTGCATACCCAGAGACGCTGCTTTGGCTGTCCAGTCCGCACTTTTGGGGATGGGGCAGAAAATAATCTTTTTCCCCCACGGCGTGGTCGCAAGGGGCGTTTCATGCAGATTCACATGCAGCCATGCGCCACCAGGCGTGGGATACATTTCTTCGTCGCCGGAAACAAAGGTAAAGCGCATCTGTTTAAGTACAGTGCGGACATAGTTCAGGCCAGTGTCTGGTTGGAGTGTTGAGGATATGGCATTGGTGGGAATAAAGGGCGTATGCACCGGGGCTGGTGGCTCTGCCAACGTGGCATTGTGCGTACTGGTTGCGTTCAGGGCCAGGGTGGCGTTTGCTGGCCAGGGCGCTGGCAATAACACTGGTCTGGTTCCTGTTACAGAAACAGGGGGCGGCAAAACGCTGGTGGCCTTTCCTGACGTGGCGCGTGTGGGCATAGCAGCTATCAGGCCCAGATCAGCCGGGTCCACCAGGGGTAAAAGAAGATGCTGGCCAGCGCGTAGCGCATCGGTATTATTGACCTCAGGATTAAGTTCTTTGAATTGTGCAACATATTTGGAATAAATCAGCGCAGCAGGGATTCCTTGTTGCTGGAGCACACTGGTCAGGGTATCGCCAGCGCGAACCACATAGGGCTTGTGTAGGAGCGAAGATGGTGACGTTGCCTTTTTTTCCGGAGCGGGAATTCCGGGTTGCCTGGCAGGGGGTGGCGGCAGATACAGGGCCTGGCCCGGGCGCAAGGCATTGAGATCGGCAATATGTGGATTTAAATCCTGGATGGCAGGCATCATGCGGGCTATTTCTGCCTGGGTATAGCCATGCTGAACAAGAATTTTAATCAGCCAGTCTCCTGAACGCACGGTATAGGCAGGAAGGGGCGCAGATTCTGTGGTTGCTGTTTTTTCAAAAAAAAAGCGTAACGGCTTTTCTGAAAATGCCGGGGTGCAAAGACTTGTCAGAAGGCACAGGCCAAGAATAAGGAGAACGGGTGTTTTCATGATTATATGGCTACGGGTCGGCATCATTTTCTTCAAAACCATGATTTCCGCGAATGGAACCAAGTGCCTAGCATACAAGCTAAGGGCTTGTCACTGGCAGGGCTGACCTGGAATCCAACGCGCATATCCAAGGAGAATACCGTATGTACGTAGGTCTTGCCATGTATAAACATGTGCCCACCATTACTGCTGACACGCTGATTACCAAGGCGGATCGGATGATGGAAGCGCATAAGTTATGGATTTTGCTGGTGGTCGAAGACGGAATCCTCAAAGGCTGCGTGCATATGCAGGATATTCGCACGGCCCTGCCTTCCAGCGCCACAACCTTCAGCAAGCATGAACTCAATTATCTGCTCTCCAAAATGACAGTCAAAGATCTGATTCGGCGCGAAATGCCTACTGTGCGCCCGGAAACCGAGATTGAAGTGGCGGCCAAAATCATGCACGATCAGGATCTGGCTGGCCTGGCTGTGGTGGATGAGCGCGGACATCTCAAAGGCTATCTGAGCCGCAGTTCCATGCTGGCCGTGCTGATAGAGGAAATGGGCCTGGCCCTGGGCGGACATCGTATTGCCATTGAAGTGGAAGACAGAAAAGGCCTGATGGCTGAACTGAGCCGACTCTTTGTAGATATGGGC
This sequence comes from Desulfovibrionales bacterium, assembly GCA_012727515.1. GTDB lineage: Bacteria > Desulfobacterota > Desulfovibrionia > Desulfovibrionales > Desulfomicrobiaceae > Desulfomicrobium. Next base: position 13,071 of record JAAYGZ010000017.1, on the reverse strand, counting down.
ATTAATATCTTGTCCACGTCCACATTTTTTCGGGGCAATTTACGCTTGCTGGTTTTTCGCATTGCAACAGATACTCCGGCCCAGGTTGAGCAGGCAGTTCGTGACAAAGGCTATAAAATTGTCGGGCCTGAACGATTTGCCAAGGAATGGGCATAAGTATCACGCTACGCTGCTCTGCACGGGCGGCACAAGGAGCATATTGTGGGAACAGAGTTATATGATCTGGTCATTGTGGGTGGTGGTCCTGCTGGTCTGTCCGCAGGAATTTACGCCATGCGGGCGGCTTTGAACACGGTGCTGGTGGAAAAAGGAATGCCTGGCGGCCAGGTGGCCCTGACCAAAGACGTGGAAAACTACCCTGGTATTGAGGCTATTGGCGGGTTTGAGCTGTGCGAGAAATTCCTGAACCATGCCAAAGGCTATGGTCTGGAAATGCGCGAAGCTGAAGTGACCAGCGTGGCCCCTGGGGTGGATTACCATGAAGTGATTTTAGGCGATGGCACAACCCTGCACACGCACGCGGTTATTCTGGCTGCCGGAGGCACGGCCCGCAAACTCTCCATTCCCGGAGAAACAGAAAACTTCGGCAAAGGCGTGTCCTACTGCGCTACGTGTGACGGGTTCTTTTTCCGCAATAAAACCGTGGTGGTTATTGGTGGTGGAGACACGGCCCTGGAAGACGCCCTGTATTTATCAAAAATCTGCGCGCGGGTTTATCTGGTGCATCGCCGGGATGAGTTTCGGGGCAGTCGCATCCTGCAACAACGTGTTTGTGCCGAACCACGCATTACCACTGTGCTTAATTCTGTGGCCACGGATATTCTTGCTGATGCCCAGGGCGTGACCGGTGTGAAGCTCAAAAATGTGCAGACAAATGCTGTTCAGCAGGTTGATGCGGATGGCGTATTTATTTTTGTGGGCTTTTTGCCCAATAATTCCCTTATTCCTGCCGGGGTCAAGATGAATGCCACGGGTTATGTGGTCACGGATGAAAAATGCGAGACCAATTTGCCGGGGATTTTTGCTGTGGGCGATCTGCGTCAGAAATACGCCAACCAGATTGTGCTGGCAGCGGCTGATGGCTGTGTGGCGGCCTTGGCAGCGGCTCATTATGTGGAAGGTTGCAAGGCCGCTGCAGTGTGTCAGCGCCCTGAGTAACAAGGCCTCAGACCAATGGCTGCACACGTTTTGGTCCCGTGGGATAACCCTGTTTTGTTGTTTGATGTGGGCAACACCACCATGAAGGTCTGCCTGGCCGAGGCCACGCGCCTGGGCCAGACCTATTGTCTGCCTTCAACCAATGCGGAAACAGCAGATTCTCTTGGTTTGCGCGTGGCAGACATATGCGCTCGTGAAGGTGTAGAGCTGGCCCGTATAGAAGCCTGGGCACTATCCTCTGTGGTGCCGCCATTATCTGCCCTGTTGCGCCAGGCCTGTCAGCGCTTTTGCGGATGCCCTGTTTATTTTGTGCCAACAGATATTGGCCTGCCCATAGACAACCACTATGCCCGGCCTCAGGAAGTAGGGGCCGACCGTTTGCTGGGCAGTTATGCTGCGCGTTTGCTGGTGCCAGACCGAACCCTGATCGTGGTTGATTTTGGCACTGCCACTACTTTTGACTGTGTGCAGGAAAACGCCTATTTGGGTGGACTGATTTGCCCAGGCGTGCTCAGTTCTGTAACAGCCCTGGGCACCCAGACCGCCAAATTGCCCCATATCAGCCTGGAGTGCGACACAGATATGCTGGATATTGGCACCAGTACGCGGCAGAGCCTGAATCATGGCCTGTTGTTTGGCTTTGCCTCCATGCTTGAAGGCCTGTGCGCCCGGCTGAAACATCGCCTGGCAGACAACCAGGCCAAGGTGGTGGCCACGGGCGGTTTTGCAGCGCAGGTTCTGCACATCAGCACCTGTATTGATCTTTTTGCTCCGGACTTGCTTATGCAGGGCCTGAGCACGGCATATTTTCATATTCACAAACCAAATAACACCAGGGAGCAGGCATGAGTACCATCACAGGAGTTTGGGCCAGGGAAATTTTGGATTCCAGAGGCAATCCCACTGTTGAAGTTGAAGTAACCCTTGAATCCGGGGCCACGGGCCGGGCCGCAGTGCCTTCCGGGGCATCAACAGGCGCACGCGAAGCCCTGGAACTGCGTGACGGGGACACACGCCGCTATGGTGGCAAAGGCGTGGAGCAGGCTGTCAGGAACATCATGGAGGAAATTTCTGCTGAAGTGGTGGGTCTGGACGGAATCCGCCAGGTGGAAGTGGACCAGGCCCTGATTAACCTGGATGGCACGGAAAACAAATCCCGCCTGGGCGCAAACGCCATGCTTGGCGTGTCCATGGCCACGGCCAAGGCTGCCTGTGAATTTCTGGGCCTGCCTTTGTATAAATATCTGGGCGGCATTAACGCCAAGATACTGCCAGCGCCCATGATGAATATTATTAACGGCGGGGCACATGCGCCTAATAATCTGGATATTCAAGAATTTATGATTATGCCTTTAGGCGCGGAAAGTTTTCGTGAAGCCCTGCGCATGGGTGCGGAAACCTTTCACGCCCTGAAAAAAATCCTGCATCAGGATGGCCTGGCCACATCAGTAGGTGATGAAGGCGGGTTTGCGCCCAATCTGGCCAGCCATGAACAGGCCTTTGAATACATGATGCGGGCCATTCGCGAGGCTGGTTATCAGCCTGGTGTTGAAATTGCGCTGGCTATTGATGCCGCTGCATCGGAATTTTTCAAAGATGGCAAATACCGTTTTGCTGGCGAGGGCAAGGCGTTCAGCGCTGCTGAACTGGCTGACTATTATGCTGATCTGGCTGACCGCTTCCCGCTTATTTCCATTGAAGACGGCCTGGCTGAAGGCGATTGGGAAGGCTGGGAAATTCTGACCAATGTTCTGGGGGATCGCATCCAGCTGGTGGGCGATGATATTTTTGTCACCAATCCTGACCTGTTGGCCGAGGGTATTTCACGCGGCGTGGCCAATTCCATTCTGATCAAGCTCAATCAGATTGGTACGCTCACAGAAACCATGGATTGCATTGAAATGGCCAAGGAAGCCTCTTATGCCACGGTTGTTTCGCATCGCTCCGGAGAAACAGAGGACAGCTTTATTGCGGATCTGGCCGTGGCTGTGAATGCCGGGCAGATCAAAACCGGTTCATTGTGCCGTTCTGACCGGACAGCCAAGTACAACCAGCTCCTGCGCATTGAAGAAGATCTGGATTCCCAGGGAGTGTATTTTGGCCCGGCCATGGCAGCCAATTTTTTCGAGGATGATGACGAGTAGAGCTTGCTCTACCGTGAAACACGAACGGCGCACCCAGGTGCGCCGTTTTGCATAATGAGGATCTCATGCGTAAACTTGATGGAAAAGCAACAGCTGCTCTGATCCGCCAGGAGCTTGCCGGGCAGATTGAAGTGCTCAGGAAAAACCATGGCCGGGAACCGGGCCTGGCGGTGATGCTTGTTGGTGATGACCCGGCTTCACAGGTTTATGTGCGCAACAAGGAGCGGGCCTGCGCTGAAGTGGGCATTCGTTCTGAGGGCTTTCGACTGCCCGCAGATGTGACCCAGGAGGAAGTGGAAGCCATCATTGCCCGCCTTAACGCAGACCCGGGCATTGATGGTATTTTACTGCAACTGCCCCTGCCCAGGGGCCTGGACAGTCAGCGCTGTCTGGAGCGTATTGATCCTTCCAAAGATGTGGACGGCTTTCACCCGGTCAATATGGGCCGTCTGACCCTGGGCCTGCCGTGCTTGCGCTCGTGTACGCCAGCAGGGGTCATGGCGTTGCTGGCCAAGTATGACATTGATGTGGCCGGAAAAAAGGCAGTGGTCATCGGGCGCAGCAATATTGTGGGCAAGCCTGTGGCGCTTATGCTTTTGCAGGCCAATGCCACGGTAAGCATCTGCCATTCACGAACCGCGCATATTGCCAACGAGGTGCGCAACGCAGATATTGTTATTGCGGCTGTGGGTATTCCGCATTTTGTCACCGCAGATATGGTCCGGCCAGGCGCAGTGGTTATTGATGTGGGCATTAATCGCACAGACCAGGGCCTGGTCGGGGACTGTGATTATGCGGGGCTGGAGTCTGTGGCTTCGGCCATGACCCCTGTGCCTGGCGGAGTTGGTCCCATGACCATTGCCCAGCTTCTGGTCAACACTGTGGAGGCGTATCGTGTGCATGTTGCTCAGGGCCAGGATGCGTAAAGGCACACGTCAGACCAAGCAGCGGTTTTCTGGACAGTGCAGGTTTTCTTATTGGGAATAATTGCTGAAAACTTGACAGGGTAGATGGGCTGCGCTAGAAAAGCATTGTTTAAAGCAAATGTGCCATCCGTAATCGTAAGAAGTTGAAGCGATAATAAATCTGAAATACCTGGCCTATCAGTCATTATGGATTGCTATATTCTATAGCTTGATGTGCTTTGTTTATGGTTGCAGTCCTTGAATAACGAAGTAAACAGTGTTTTCCGAACAAAATTTTGTTGAATAGAGCATTCATTTGTTTTTGAGCTGCGTGGTTACAGTTGTTACATCATATTTTTGCATACTAAATAATGGAGGACATATGTCAAAATCACTGAAAGGTACTCAGACGGAAAAAAATATCCTGACAGCATTTGCAGGGGAATCTCAGGCTCGCAACCGCTATACCTATTACGCCAAGCAGGCGCGTACAGAAGGTTATGTGCAGATTGCCGATATTTTTACAGAAACCGCCAATCAGGAAATGGAACACGCCAAGGTCTTGTTCAAGTTTCTGGAAGGTGGAGATGTAGAGATTACAGCGGCATTTCCAGCCGGTCGCATTGGCACCACTGCGGAAAATCTGCAGGAAGCCGCATGTGGCGAACATCATGAATGGGAGCAGATGTATCCTGAATATGCCCAGATTGCTCAGGATGAAGGGTTTCCAGAAGTGGCCAGAGCCATGAAGGCCATTGCTGTTGCAGAAAAGCAGCACGAACGCCGCTACCTGGCCCTGCTCAAAAATATTCAGGAAGGACGGGTCTTTGTCCGTTCAGAAAAAATTACCTGGCGCTGTCTGAACTGTGGCTATGTGCACAGCGGCACCAAGGCTGCAGAGCGCTGTCCGGCCTGTGACCATCCGCAGGCCCATTTTGAGGAACTGGCAGAAAACTGGTAAACAATAATCGCCGGACAAGCACCTGTCTTGTCCGGCGATTTTCATCTGCTCCCCGCCTTATATCTGTCTCATTCAACCACATCATAACGCTCAAAAGTCAGGGTATAAAAAGCCTTGCCCTTGGTGCGCGAGCGCAGTTCTGTCGCAAATCCGAACAACTGCCGCATGGGGGCCAGGGCCACAATGCCGCAGTCATGCTCGCCTGTGCGCACATCAAGAATACGCGCATTTTTGGCTCCCAGCAGATTAACGCACTCACCCACGTAGTCTGGAGGCATTCCCAGGCGCATATCCATAAGTGGCTCCATAATTGTGGGCCGGGCCTGGGTCAGGGCTTCTTTCATGGCGTCCAGCGTGGCCATGCGCACTCCAAGATCAGTCAGACTGTTTTCAAATGGTTCAATGGCTATGAGCTGCGCCTGCACATCCGCCACCACACAGCCCTGGACCACGCCAGCCTGCAAGGCGTCTTCCATGGCTTTAAGGGCAATTTCTGTGTAGGGGCCGGGGCCGCAATCTGCCACACACACATTGCCCTGGCCTCGCTCGCGTGGGCTCACTGCCACCCGAACCAGGGCGCGGTGAATGTGTTCGCCAAAGGTTTTTTTATAGCTGGATTCTGCACTGGCCTGAGCCTGAATTGTTTCCAGAAAAATAACCTGAGGATTCCCATAGCGAAAGGCCACTCCGCTTTCACGGCGTAAGCGCTCCAGCAGCACTTCCAGATGCAGTTCGCCCAGGCCAGAGACAATGAGCTGTTCTGTATCAGCATCGGTAAAAAAGCGCAGGGTCGGGTCTTCAATCACATAGCGTTCAAGCAGCAGCTCCAGTTTTTCCGTGTCACTGGCGCTGCCAGGCACCAGGGCGATATTGAGCACGGGTTGCAAAATATCAATATGCTCCAGCAGCAGATCTGTCTTGCCGTGAAACAGGGTATCAGCGGTCACGCATTCTTTCAGGCCTGTGGCCAGAACGATTTCTCCGGGCCTGGCCTGGGTGATGGACTCGTGTTTGTTGGCGTGCACAGCATAGAGCTTATGGATTTTTTCAAAAGCCTTGCGCCGGGAATTATATACTGCGCTGTTTTCAGAAACCTGGCCATTATAGACGCGAATGAAATTTCGTTTATGCGCACCATCAAACTGCACCTTGAACACAAAGCCGACAAATCCATCAGCCTGAATACCATGTTCTGCAATAAGAGACTGGACATGCTTATGGGAGTGGGAATGTTCAGGATTGGGCAGAAAACGTACTATTCCATCCATAACTGGCTGGACGCCGAAATTTTTTAACGCACTGCCGCAAAATACCGGCACCACTGTTCCGGCCAGGGTGCCAGTGCGAATGGCGCGTACAATACAGACCTCTGGAATCTCTGCGTCAGCCAGGTACAGTTCCATGAGTTCATCATCAAAATCTGCCAGAGCTTCCAGGGCGTCCCGCCTGGCCTGAGCACACAGTGCTGCTTCATCAGGGTCAAGGTCGTGCAGGGTGACGGTAGAGCCGTGGTCGTCCGGAGCAAAGGTCAGGGCCTGGCCACGCATCCAGTCTATAAGGCGGCCTTCTGTAGCAGAAGGCATGGTCATGGCCAGAGCGATAATGCCAAAGCGCTGGCCAAGCTCACGGGTTACGCGCCAGAAATCTGCGCCAGGGCGGTCAATTTTATTGACAAAAGCCAGTTTGGGCAGGCCATATTTCTGGGCTTGCCGCCACACGGTTTCACTTTGGGATTCAATGCCGCTTATGCCGCACAAGACAACCACTGCTCCGTCACAGACACGCAAGGCCCGCTCAACCTCGACATTAAAATCCACATGGCCAGGGGTATCAATGATGCTGATCTCAGCTCCATTCCACTGGATGGTGGTGCAGGCCGATGAAATGGTAATGCCGCGTTTTTGTTCTTCTTCCAGATAATCCATAGTGGCGTTGCCATCATGGACTTCTCCGGTTTTATGAATTTTATGCGCGTAATAAAGGAGCCGTTCCGTAAGAGTTGTTTTTCCGGCATCAATATGGGCAATAATGCCGATATTGCGCAGGGCATCAGGGTGATATTTTTTCATGCGTCATATCCTGGTACAGGGGCATATGAAAAATTGGTATGCACAAAACGAAAGGTATCTGGACTGATGTTGTCCCATATCCAGCATCCCAAAAGCGGTGCTGACAAACTATATCTGGGCTGATGGGTAAGCAGGCTGTCTATATAAGCCAGATACACTGGCTGGTCTGGGGTGGTATGTGCACTGGCAAAAAGATCGTGGTACGCAGCGAGCAGTTCCGTGCTCAGGGCAACCTGGGCCGTGCAGGGATAGTGCTGGGGGGCAAAGCTATGCGCATGACGGTGGGCGCCAAGGGGCTGGTCGGAAAAGTTCAGTATTACGCCAGGCCTATGCGCAATCAGGCAGGACGCCAGTTCATCGGGGCTGTGTGTTTCAAAAATCTGATCCACGCCAAGCACGTCCAGGCCAAAAAACAGAGCCGGGCTGCAGGGCGCGACACTGGCCACAATAAGGGTATCCACCTTGGCCACCAGAGCAGGCACCAGGGCACTGAGCATGGCGGGCACAGGAAAGCGCTGTTCATCCAGGATAAACAAGGCCCAGTCGCAACGGCTGGTTCTGGAGTGCTCGCGCACATGGCTGATCTGGCGCTGGTATTCCACAGGCTCAATATCTTTGGGAGCCAGGGCATAGGCAAAGCTCACGGCATTTTTAATAAGAGATTTATAGTGCAGCGGGCAGGTTTCATAGCCAAGGCCAATGCGCTCATCATCCACAGGAATAAAGCCGCTGGAGAGCAGAATATCTTCTTGCATAGTTCTCCCGGAATATATGCTGGGTTGTGCATAGTTGTATTGCCCAGTGCTGTCCGTGGGCAATGCTTTCCGCATATTTTCAATTATTCTGACCCGGTCAGCTGGGTCAGGATCAGCCCGAAAAATCCTTGCCGGGCTTTTTCATAGCGCCACCCAAGATGCGAGCCACAGCGCGTACACAGGGCAAAGTGCCATGCATACTCTGGAAACCAGGTAAAGTCAGTGCGTGGCTGGCCCTGGCAAAAACAGCCCGGCGCGTTTTCAAAACATCCGACCTCAAAAACCAGGCCCGCTGGATTAAAAAACACATGCTGGTGCATTCCATTGACAGAGACACGGGCGCTCTGCTGCACAATGGCCTGGCCACAGGTTCGGCAGTGCAGCCAGGGCTGTTCATCGTGGTGCAGGTCAGTGCTGGTGGCAGTGTCTTTTTCTGGTGTACTGCCAGGGGGAAGAAACAGCCAGGGGCCAGGCACGAGTGCGTACATAGATGTCAGGACAGGCCAAAAAAACGCCGGGCATTGTCTGCGCAGCGCGACCAGAGTTGATGTACATCTTCGCCGCGCAAGCGAGCAATTTCCACAGCTGTAAAGCCCAGCAGGGCTGGTTCGTTGGTTTTGCCCCGATATGGTTCCGGAGCCAGGTACGGGGCGTCTGTTTCCAGCACCAGGCGTTCTGCCGGGATGCACGTCACGGCAGAACGCAGAGCCTCGGATTTGGAATAGGTCACAATACCTGGCACAGAGAGGAACCAGCCCCGAGACACAAGCGGCTCTACCCACTCCGGCCCCAGGCCAAAGCAATGCCAGAGCAAGGGCCGTCCGCTCCAGCCCATGTCATCTAAAATATGCAGGCAGTGCTCTTCTGCATCGCGGCAATGAATGACCACTGGCAGATCAAGGGCCTGGGCCAGCTCAAGCTGACGGCGAAACCAGGTTTCCTGGATAGCTGGTGGTGAAAAATCGTAATAGAAATCCAGCCCGATTTCTCCCACAGCCCGCAGACGATTATCGTGGTTAAAAGCCTGGCGCATGGCAACCAGGTCTGCCTCGGTCATGTGCACGGCTTCATGGGGATGCACGCCAAGGATAAAAAAAACCTCAGGCAGGTTCTCAAACAGAGCGCGTTCAGCAGCATATGCCTCTGGTCCCAGAAAAACATTGCCCACAGTGCGCACCCCGCACGCTGCGGCCCGGGCCAGCACGGCAGGAATGTCATTGCCTCGGCCATCCAGATGCGCATGTGTATCCACGCCCAGGCACGGCAAAGCCAATGATTCAGGCAATGGGCGAGTTTTTTTCCTGCTCACGCGCTAGACCTCACGCAGGCCCTGATCCCATTTGGCTCTGGGCACAGCCTCATCAATAAGCATAACCGGAATTTCTTCACGAACAGGATAGACCAGGGAGCAGGCCGCACAGGCCAGGCCCTCTTCCTGGCCAAGAACCGTGAGTTGCCCCTTGCATTTCGGGCAGGCCAGAATAGTCAGTAATTCAGGATGAAGCGCCATAGCATGTCCTCCAGATATGTGTTTGCGTTGCGTGTACTCGTATCGTGAACCTGTCATTGATACAAGTCTGCCCTGCCTGGCTGCTCTGGCGCACAGGAGCAGCGCTGCATTTCTCCAGAGCTGGACTTCCACGCCACTTTCCTTCATTTTCAACGGCATCAGCTCTTACTTTGGAGGATATATGCGCGTTGCCAATTCCATGACCGACCTTGTGGGCAATACCCCGCTGGTCCGTGTACAGTGTCTGAATCGTCACGGTCTGGCCCAGGTGCTGCTGAAACTTGAATTTTACAATCCCCTGTCCTCTGTCAAAGATCGTATAGCCTTACGCATGATTGAAGAGGCGGAACGCGCGGGGCAGATCAATCCTGACTCGGTCATTGTGGAGCCCACCAGCGGCAATACGGGCATTGGCCTGGCTTTTGTCTGTGCAGTGCGCGGCTATCGCCTGATTCTGACCATGCCGGAGTCCATGAGCACTGAGCGGCGCACCCTGCTGACAGCACTGGGCGCGGAACTGGTGCTGACCCCAGCGGCGCAGGGCATGGCCGGAGCAGTGGCCGAGGCCGAACGCATAAAAGCGTCCATGCATAACAGCTTTATGCCTGGCCAGTTTTCCAATCCAGCCAATCCAGCCGAGCATGAGCGCTCCACGGCTGAAGAGCTCTGGAAAGACACAGATGGCCAGATTGATGCGCTGGTGGCCGGGGTAGGAACTGGTGGCACCATCACTGGGGTGGCCCGTTGTCTTAAGCAGCGCAAAGCAGAATTTCTGGCCGTGGCTGTGGAGCCAGCAGCCTCACCACTTTTAAGCGCCGGAACTGCTGGTCCGCATAAAATTCAGGGTATTGGCGCAAACTTTATTCCCGAAGTGCTGGATCGTGCTCTGATTGACCGGATTACCCAGGTCAGCAATGACAATGCCATGGACATGGCCCGCAAACTGGCCCGTGAAGAAGGGGTGCTGTGCGGTATTTCTTCAGGCGCCAATGTCTGGGCAGCCCTGGAACTGGCCAAAGAGCCAGCCATGCGGGATAAGCTCATTGTGGCCATGGTCTGCGATACAGGCGAGCGCTATCTTTCTACTGAACTTTTTGCTCCTCAGGAGTAAGGACATGACCATATATCTCAAGGCCAATTCCATTATCAATGATGTGGTTGAGCGTCTGTGTGCTCCGGACTCATACCAGGGAGTCTATCACCAGCCATCCTTTGGTTCGCCCATGCCCTCGGTGGAACTTTTATCTGAAATTGTTGAACGCCTGCGCTCTGTGCTTTTTCCTGGTTTTTTCAAGGAGCCGTTTATTACCCCACAGAACATGGCCTATTTTGTCGGCTCCAAACTGGAAAAAGTACGCCGGGAACTCACGCGCCAGATAGAGCGTGGGTTTTGCTTTGCCTGCGAGCATGAAGAGCAGGCCTGTTCCACGCAATGCACGGACCGGGCAGAGCATATTGCCAATGAGTTTTTGCGCACCTTGCCACATATTCGTCACATGCTGGCCACAGATGTGCAGGCCGCCTATGCCGGAGATCCGGCAGCAAAAAATCCAGGCGAAACAATTTTCTGCTACCCGTCCATCAGCGCAATGACCAATTACCGCATTGCCCACGAGCTGTACCTGTTGGGGGTTCCGCTCATTCCGCGCATTATCGGCGAAATGGCGCACTCAGCCACGGGTATTGATATTCATCCAGGCGCGACCATTGGCGAGTCATTTTTCATTGATCATGGCACAGGCACAGTTATTGGCGAGACCTGCATTATTGGCAGAAATGTGCGCCTGTACCAGGGCGTGACTCTGGGGGCCAAAAGTTTTCCCAAGGAAGCAAACGGGCAATTGGTCAAGGGTATTGCCCGACATCCCATTGTGGAAGATAATGTGACCATCTATTCCGGGGCAACGATTCTGGGGCGTATCACCATTGGCGCAGGTGCGATTATTGGTGGCAATGTGTGGGTGGTGGAGGATGTGCCCCCAGGCATAAAAATGTACCGGGATGTATAGGCAGAACCTAAAAATACCCGAGGCTGCGCAGCTGTTCCATGCGCATTTCCTTGCGAACGTCCCTGCCTGAGCGTTCGCCTGCTCCGGATCGCGAGGTGCAGGGCATGCATCCAAGGGATCGGTATCCCTGGTCATAGAGCACACACCAGGGTATGTTTGTACGCACCAGATAGGTCCAGATATCCAGCTCAGTCCATTCCAGAATCGGAGCCACCCGCACATGCACGGGCTTTGTCTGTTCTTCCCACCATGCACTTTGAGCGCGGTGCGTGTGTTCATCCGCACGCAGGCCAGTCAGAAGTGCCGGGCACTGCAATGAGCTCAGAGCAGTTTGCAGCGGTATGATTTTCAGATCCCGGCAACAGGCCACTGGATCATGGGCCACAGGATAGGTGCGCAGTTCTGGTTCTATGTCTGGCCGGGCCACGTGCAGTTCTATGCCCCAGTCACGGGCCAGCGTGTCCCGAAAGGCAATGACTTCAGGAAATTTCCAGCCAGTATCCAGAGACAAGGCCTGTACAGGCGTATCTGGTGCATGGCTGCGAACCAACTCGCGCCACAGGTGCAAAACCACTGTGGAGTCCTTGCCGCCTGTCCAGCCTACCCTGGCCTGGGGGCCAAATTGGCTCCAGACCTGAGCCAGCCTGTTCTGGGCCAGGGCAATTTTTTCTAGCAATGTAGCGGCGTTATGTTCTGACATGCCCCAACCACCCTAAAAACACACTTTCAGGCCTCAATCAAAGTAGAGCCTCGGCGCGCCACTATGCTCTGTCCAAAATCGCTTGAGCACGATTTGTGTGCTCTGTCCGCATCCACACCAGGCACATATGGACTGACGTCTCTCACTCATCATCTTCATCATCGTAATCTGGATATTGAGGCGGAGATTCTCCTACTGCCGTGATTACGTTCATGATTTTTTTTCTGGATTTTGTTTCAACAATGTCCTCCACCTTGATCAAATGCCACCACTTATCGCCAAAATCAAAAAGATAGTGCATGATATCATTTTTCTTCAAGCCGATATCTTTTATCCGTATTTTGGCCGAAGATTTCATCGGTTTCTCAACACCTATGACCTCTTCAAGATTGTAAGGATGGGTTATCTCTGGGGAGTCAAATATCTTGCGCATATTTTTGGTGTCTTTGCCTGTGAGGAAAAATGAATACAGATGTTCATCGTACCTATCGAACGCCTTAAAAATGACTTCATGAAAATCATCAAAAGTGCAGTTTTCAGACACCTCAATTATTCTGTATAGTCGTGGGATTCCAACTATTGAAATGCGGAACTGAAATACGTTCATAATTGTACCCCCTGTAGTTCATTGATACTTTTTTCCATCAAGGAAAGCATGCGTTGTTTAAGCAAGATACTCGTTTTCAGATACAAAAAAAGGGTTTAAGGAGCGTATCCTTAAACCCTTATTTCTTTTGGCGGGGCCGATGGGACTCGAACCCACGGCCTCCGGCGTGACAGGCCGGCGTTATAACCGACTTAACTACGACCCCGCATTTCAGTTGTGGTGGGCGGTACAGGGATCGAACCTATGACCCTCG
>JAAYGZ010000176.1 GCA_012727515.1 Desulfovibrionales bacterium | reverse complement strand
CGGACTCACTCAGCCACTGAACTGGGATCTGCCGCATCTGGTCCAACTGCCCTGGAATCTGGATGCAGAGCTGCACTACTTCAGTGAGTTTGATATCGGCATTATGCCTCTCTATAATTTTCCTTTTACTCAAGGTAAATGCGCGTTCAAAATCATTCAGTACATGGCTGCCGGTATCCCTGTGGTTGCTTCGCCCGTAGGCAGTAATCTGGACGCTCTTCAGGATGGAGTACAGGGTTTTCTGGCAGATTCAGCCCAACAATGGCAGGACTCTCTGGCGCAGCTTATGGATAATGCTGAGTTGCGCCAGACCATGGGTGCTGCTGGTCAGCGCACTGTACGCGAAAAATTCAGCCTGGAAGGACATTGGGAACACTACGCCAATCTTATCCTGGAGTGTTTATAATGAACCGATACACCATTGGACTTGTGCATGTTCTTGTGGCCATTTACATACTTTTCACCCCTGCATCAGGGCAGACCAGACCATTTTATTTTGGAGTCAATGCAGACAACTGGCATGGAGAACTGAAAAATCCTGTATTTGCACAATGCATTAATGAGCTGGGAGTTCAGTTTATAGTCTGGCATGTGTCTCCGGAAGAGCTGGCTACCGGGCGGATAATGGAATGTATTGAGTTTTGCCGGGCCAACAACCTGCCCTATCTTTTTAATACAGAACTCTGCAATTATGTCCCAGGAGTGCCCGAATTTACCAATGCTGACGGCACCTACCGCTGGGATCTCACGCCTGAGCAACTCAGGCACGTACACGGCGATCCCCTTTTTTTGGGGCAGGTGTATGATGAACCCATGCTTATGCAATCCTTAAATGGTGCTGTTGTGCAGGGTCGGCCCATTGCGCCATATTTTGTTGACACTTCGGCCATGCTTCCGGCCCAGGCCTTTGACGCTGTGACTGACAAAATCTCCGCTCTGACGGCCATGCACACACAGCAGGGACATCGGACTGTTTTTGAAATGGTGCTGCCAGACTATGCCCATGCTGCGGCGCGGGGCGGAGCTGTTCTGGCTCCAAAGCTGCTCAAGGAAACGCCCAATGATCTTATGTTTGCACTGTACGCTGGCGCAGCGCGTGAATATGCACACACAGAACTGTGGGCGTGTGTGGATCTGTGGTTTTTGGACAAATTTCCGGAAAAAGGCGAGCTTGGACCGGGCTTTCACACACCACAGAATTTTTATGATTCCTTGTGCTATGCCTATGCCCAGGGATTTGACTATGTATATGTGGAACACCTGAAAGGTTTGGTTGACCTGGATACCGGGCAACTCACAGATTTTGGCCGCCAGGTTGTGGCCTTTCAGGCTGTAAAAAAAGACCTGCCCCGAACTGCATGGCAGGATTTTCAGCCTCAGATAGTGGTTAAACGCTTTCCTGGCGGCTACTGGGGGCAAAAATACTCTGCATTTATTCCAGATCATCCTTATGGAAGTGCGGAAAATCTTCCCACAGTGCGTCAGGAAGACGAGCGTTGGCTGGCTCTGCTCAGCACGCTCAGCCAGAACAAACTCCCGCCAGAGGCCAACACCTGGAATGCATTGGCCCACCCTTACTTCCAGCAAACACCGTATTTTCCCTTGGCCGGCCTGCCATCCATGCTGGTTATGGATCATTTTTTTACTGATACAACAGCATTTCCGCAGGCCCGGTTTATTGATCTGACCGCAGCAGCCCCGTAGCCCAGAACAAAAGACAAAACTGATGCGACACACATCGTGCACAGGAAGAGTATGAAAATCTTTGATATCTTGTTAAAAATTCTGACCAAAACTGGATTTGTCTGCCGCTATTTCTGGCACCTGGCCCGTATGGGTGGACGCCTTAAAATGGAGTGGTTTGTTTTTCTTGAACCCAGGGTACTCTTTAAGATCAGCCCCGGCAGCACAGTGAGCATTAAAAAAGACAGTTATATCAAAAGTGGAGCTGTATTTGAGGCGACCAACAACGGGCGTATCATCCTGGAAGAAAAAACCAGTATTGGCCACTATGCCTGCATTGGCGCTTCAAGACTGGTGTACTTGGGCAAAAATACAATTATTGGCCAGTCCTGCACGCTTGTTGATTCAGCTCATATCCATGATTCATCCATTTCTCTGGATAAAAGTGGCTATACCTATGGACAACTTATTCTTGAGGACAATGTTACCGTATATCCAAAAGCCACCCTTGGCAGCAATATTCGCATTGCCAAAGGCACAGTGATTGGCGCTCATTCCTTTGTGAATAAAAATATAGAAGAAAAAAATGGGTTGTACGTTGGCATACCAGCGCACCGCGTTAAGGATATATAAATGAATGTCTCAGTTATTTACGTTAACTGGAATGCAGCAGAAGAAATTGCAGCGTCTATTGATTCCATCAGAACGCACGTCCGCGATTTGGACTACGAAATCATTGTGGTGGATAATAATTCTGCTGAATCATGCGCCCCGCTGGAGCAAGATGGCGTAACGCTCATCCGCAATCCCGTGAATGCAGGTTTTGGCGCTGGCTGCAACCTTGGGGTACAGCATTCCACAGGGCGCTACCTGCTTTTTTTAAATCCAGATACTCGTATCCATACCGACATGCTGTCCTGCCTGGCGCACGTTCTGGATACAACTCCCAGGGCCGGAGCCTGCGGACCTATGGTCATCCGTGAAGATGGCAGCATTGATTACGGTGCAGCCAGGGCTGATCTCAGCATTATCAACGAATTTCTGGAACACAGCACCCTGGCCTTTCGCTTTCCGCGCAACAGAATTCTTGGTCGTCCCTACTATTCTTTCTGGGATCACAACTCCACCCGTCCTGTTGATTCGCTTCTTGGTGCCTGTATGCTGTTTCGGCGGGAAATTTTTGAGCGTCTTGGCGGGTTTGATGAAAACTTTTTTCTCTATGCAGAAGAAGTTGATCTTTGCCGCAGAACCAGAGCAGCAGGGTACCACATCTACTACGTGCACACCTGCCAGGTGCTGCATAAAAGCAAGCACAGCACAACGCAGTTTTTTGGCGGAATGCACACAATGGTCCTGCAATACCTGGTCAGCCTGAATTATTATTTCAGAAAACATTATGGTTTGCTCGGAATGCTGGCCTGGCGCGCCGTCATTTTTTTTGTGTACACGGGGCGGGCTATTCTGGGACAACGCAAAAATTTTCTCGACTACAGCCTATGGAGCCTGGGATTACGAACCTACCGCGAACAAAGAGAACGGCTCCCATCCTCCACGCAAAAATAACAGAGACAAAATTCAGCCCACCCGGCACAGGGCTGCTTGCTTCTTTGGCATCCTGACTCTACTGGAGTTTTCTTTTACGTTCATCTTCTGATCGGTACTTTCTATGACAAGTTATGCTTTGCTTGGCGCTCTGGAACAGGGCCTGCTCTATGGCATTATGGCTCTGGGGGTCTATCTGACCTTCCGCATCCTTGATTTTCCGGACCTGACCGTGGATGGCAGCCTGCCTTTGGGTGCTGCTGTCAGCGCCATGGTCATCACCTCCGGACACAGCCCCTATCTGGCCCTGGGCCTGGCCACTGCGGCTGGTTTTAGCGCAGGAGTTGTCACGGCCCTGCTCAACACAAAATTAAAAATCCTGCATCTTCTGGCCTCTATTCTGACCATGATTGCCCTGTATTCCATCAATATCCGTATTATGGGCAGCCCAAATGTGGCTCTTCTGGGCACTCCTTCCATTCTGACCAGTCTGGAAACCCTGGGCTGGCCCTTGTACCAGGTCGGGCCAGCGTGTTTTTTCATTATCACGGCCCTGATCACAGGGAGTCTGATCTGGTTTCTGCACACAGAATACGGCCAGGCCATGCTGGCCACAGGTGATAACAAGCAGATGATCACAGCCCTGGGCGTGAACACTGATCAGGTCATTATTGTGGGCGTTGGCCTGTCCAATGCTCTGGTTGCCTTAAGTGGAGCCATCATTGCCCAGAACCAGGGAGCCGCTGATGTGAACATGGGTGTGGGCACTATTGTTGCGGGCCTGGCGTCAGTTATCCTGGGCGAAACCCTTATAGGCACCACCAGCGTGGCCAGGGCCTGCGTGGCTGTTGTTATCGGTTCTATTGCCTATCGTATTGCCATTGCCCTGGCCCTGAGCCTGCGCCTGGGAAGTTTTTCCTTTACGCCAAGCGACCTGAATCTGATCACCTCTGTTCTGGTTATCCTGGCCCTGACCGCGCCCAAGCTCAAACAAAGGATGCTGCAATGATCTCCATACAGTGCATCTCCAAATACTTTCATCGCGGCAGCGTGAATGAAATCCACGCGATCCGTGATCTTTCCCTGCATATTGAGCAAGGGGATTTCATCACTATCATTGGTTCCAATGGAGCAGGCAAATCCAGCTTTTTATCCTGTCTGGCCGGAACATACAGCCT
>JAAYGZ010000016.1 GCA_012727515.1 Desulfovibrionales bacterium | reverse complement strand
CTCCAGGCCGGAGCAGCACGAGTTTATGCCGTGGATGTGGGGCATGGACAACTGCACTGGAAGCTGCTTCAGGACCGCCGAGTCATCAACATGGAGCGCGTTAACCTGCGGCTGGCCACGCCAGATTTACTTCCAGAATTTGTAGATGTACTGGTGGTGGACTGCTCGTTTATTTCTCTGAAGCAGATTCTCCCGCCCTGCCTGCCCTTTGTACGCCCTGGCGGACACGTGCTGGCCCTGATTAAACCCCAGTTTGAAGTCCAGGCCCGTGATACAGACAAAGGCGTTGTCCGCTCTGAAACCTTGCGCCTCCAGGCAGTGACCGATATTGAAACTTTTGCTCGCGAGGATTTGGGCCTTGTTTCCCATGGCGCAATCCCTGCTGGCATTAAAGGCCCCAAGGGCAATCAGGAATATGTGCTCTACTGCACTGTCCCTCGTAATCAGTAACTTTTTGCATAGTACAACTCCATGCCTGACAGATTTTTAACTTCCAAGCGCAAAGAACGGCTCAGCGCTGTGCTGGATCAACGACAGCCTGATCTGACCCTGGTTCTGAATAATATCCATGATCCGCACAATGTATCGGCTATTTTGCGCAGTTGCGACGCCTTTGGCGTTTTTGGCGTTCACCTGTATTATACGCGGGAAAAATTTCCTGCCCTGGCAGTCAAATCCTCTGGTTCTGCCAAAAAATGGGTGGAGCGCACCAGACACACCAATGGTCCGGACATGGTCAATGCCCTGCGCTCTCAGGGCCTGACCATTGTGGGCACAGGCTTTGGCCCACAAGCCATTCCCCTTATGGACTGGGACTTTACCCGCCCCACAGCCATTGTGCTGGGCAACGAACATCGCGGCATGGATGCTGACATCAAGGCCCTGGTCCCTGATGAACTGTTTATCCCCATGTTTGGCATGGTCCAGAGTCTCAATGTCTCTGTGGCAGCAGCCACTCTTTTATATGAGGCCATGCGCCAGCGCCGGGCTGCCGGCATGTATGATACCTGCCGTTTCAGCCCGGAACAGCGCGACTCTTTATACGCCACCTGGTGCAAACGCGGCAAAGACTACTAACCACGCCCAGCACGGGCCGGAGCAATATGGCTGGCAACACCTTTGGCACTGCGTTTCGTTTAACAACCTTTGGCGAGTCCCACGGCCCGGCCCTGGGTGGAGTGATTGACGGCTGTCCCCCTGGCATTGCCCTGGATGCGGTCCAGATTCAGGCCGAGCTGGACAAACGCAGGCCAGGCCAGGGCGGAATAGCTGTCACGGCCCGCGCAGAGCCGGATCAGGTGCGTCTGCTGTCAGGTGTTTTTGAGGGCCGCACCACAGGCACATCCATTGGCTTTGTCATTGAAAACACAGACCAGCGTTCTCACGACTACAGCGCCATCAAGCATATTTTTCGCCCTGGCCACGGAGACATGAGCTATCACGCCAAATACGGTCTGCGCGACTACCGGGGCGGAGGTCGGGCTTCGGGCCGGGAAACCGTGTCTCGCGTGGTGGGCGGGGCCGTGGCAGGCCTTTTTCTACGCACCCTGGATATTACTGTTCAGGCCGGAACCATTGAGCTTGGGGGCATTGCCGTGCCCAACACAGAGCTGGCCCATGCTGAGGAGCGACCATTTTTTGCAGCCCATGCTGATGCCCCGGCCCTGTGGGAGGAGCGTATTAAGGACGTGGCTGGCGCTGGCGATAGCCTGGGCGGGGTGGTGGAAATCCAGGCCCACGGCGTGCCTGCCGGGCTGGGCGAGCCGGTTTTTGACAAACTGGATGCGCGTTTGGCCGCAGCAGTTATGAGTATCGGCGCAGTCAAGGGCGTGGAAATTGGCGCAGGGTTTGCGAGTGCGCGTATGCTGGGCAGTGAACACAATGATCCCATGACCAGCACTGGATTTGCTTCTAATAATGCGGGTGGGATTTTGGCCGGAATTTCCAGTGGCCAGACCATTTGCCTGCGTGTGGCTGTCAAGCCCATTCCCTCTATTGCGCAAAACCAACGCACAATTGACTGCCTGGGCCAGGAGCAACATATCACCATTGGCGGACGGCACGATATCTGTGCTATTCCGCGCATTGTTCCGGTTCTGGCAGCCATGGTCCGCCTGGTCCTGGCTGATGCCGTGCTGTTGCAGCGGCGCATATCCGGAGCACCATGAGTGCGCCCCTGGGTTTTATCCTGAAAAAAGCAGTGAGCGTGGCTGTTACGCCCCTGGGCCTGTGCCTGCTTTTTTTTGCAGCTGCCCTGATCTATGCGCTGATGCGCCGCCCGCGTGAGGCCGTGGCCCCATGCACCCTGGGCGCAGTGCTCTTATACATCTTTTCCTTGAATACCGTGGCCCAACTCATGATCACACCACTGGAGCGCCAGTATCCTCCCCTGCACATTGCAGCCACAGATCCGCTCAAAGAGCGCGTGAAATGGGTTGTGGTCCTGGGTTCTGGCCATTGGACCGGCCCGAACCTGCCTGCTGCGGCCAATCTGGATGAAAGCGCCCTCTTTCGCCTGGTAGAGGGCATTCGCCTGGCCCGCCAGCTTCCCCAGGCCGTGCTGGTGCTTAGCGGGGGCAGGTACCGCGATGAACAGTCCAATGCCCAGGTCATGGCCACAGCAGCAACAGACCTGGGTTTTGATCCTGCCCGCATTCTGCTGGAAGACACGTCTTTGGACACCCATGATGAGGCCATGCGCATCAAGGATATTGTCGGCGCTGATCCGTTTATCCTGGTGACCTCTGCTGTGCACATGCTGCGCGCAGTCAAACTTTTTGAGCAGCAGGGCCTGACTCCGCTGCCGGCCCCGGCCCTGTTTCAGGCCAAAGGCGAGCCTGAAACATTTGTGCCCTATCCTGACAATCTGCACACCGCGCACCTGGCAATCCATGAATACCTGGGCCTGGCCTGGGCCTTTGTGCGCGGGCAGATTTCTCTTTCTTCCCCGTGACAGACATTATCCCGACCCTTGCCCCGCGTACCAGACACAGCCACCCGGACAGCCCCACTGTTCGTCTCTGGGCCACGGTCCTGGCCAGTCAGGGACTTGCGTATCAGCTTGACGATACAAGCCTGTTTGTGCCCACTGAGCTGGCAGACCAGGCCATTGCAGAAATTCTGGCCTATGAAGCAGAAAATGAGCCAATGCCCCTGCTCCAGGCTCAGCCTGATTCCTCATCACCAGAACTTATGATTTTTGCCCTGATCCTGATGTGCATGGCCGGGGCTGAGATGCTGTGGCCAGATATGGACTGGCTGGGCAAAGGACGCGCCCATGCGGAGCTGATTCAGCACGGAGAGTGGTGGCGCTGCGTCACTGCCTTGTTTTTGCACGTTGATGCCGGACATCTTCTGTCCAACCTTGTGGCCCTGGCAGTGCTGACCTGGCTTTTGAGCCGTACTTTTGGAACCGGACTGGTGTGGT
>JAAYGZ010000175.1 GCA_012727515.1 Desulfovibrionales bacterium | reverse complement strand
TATGCCTGCCCATAGGAATCAAACTGCACATTTGCGTCTGTAATATATTCGCCAGTCAGCACTGCTTCTTTTTTGAGCACCAGAGGTATTTTGCCACTGCCGCCACCTTTTTCAATCATATAAGCCAGTTCGCTGTCAGCAGGTACAGTGCCGCTCTCTGCTGCATGCACATCAGCCAGGTCATCAACCAGCTTAAATTCCAGATGTGCAGTACGCCCGATGATATTTACTGCTCGCTTGGGATCAGCCAGACCCGGCAATTGAACAATAATTCTATTACCTTGCTGTTTGCGAATATCAGGCTCTGCCACGCCAAACTGGTCAATACGACTCCGAATGGTCTTTAAGGCCTGATCCATGGTTAAGCCCTGAAGATAGCGAATATAGTCTTCGGTAGGCTGCAAGGTGTAGCGGATCTGCCCTCCATCAATATTTTCCCGATGTTGGACCTGCACTGTAGAAAATTTCGTGCGCAGCAGAGTATCCATCGTCTGTTGCTGGTCTTGGTTTACCAGCACAAATTCCAGCGCCTTTGTCTGCACAACCCTGGGCCGCAGCACAACAATCTTCTCGTCTCTGGCCTCGGTGCGAATATCCTGTCCCAGGCCACTCATGGCATTGGCTAGTGCCACGTCCAGGTCCACGCCCAGGGTCAGATGAATTCCACCCTTGAGATCAAGGCCCAGATTCAGTTCTGCTGCTGGCAGAAAAGTACGCAATGATGAGTTGTGTACTGCGGGGATAGACGGCAATACATAAATCAGAGCCACGAGCACCACTGCGGCGGCAAGCATCGCTCTCCAACGCAAACTACCCATATTTTTTTCCTTATTTGTTGAGCGTAACAACGAGGTACAGCCACACGGCCTTATACTGCGCAGAATCTGAGCCAGGCAGACAAGCCCGTGCAGCTGTGACAGATCTATTTTTTCTTGTCTTTTGCCGTATCTGGATTAATTTTTGCGGCAATATATCCGCGCCCCACCTGCACCTGAACCTCATTGCCCAGATCAATAGTCAAAATATCTTCTTTGGCTTCCACTACACGGCCATACAATCCCCCGGCAGTTACGACCCGGTCACCTCGGACAAGATTCTCAAGCATGTGTTTGTGCTCTTTTTGTTTTTTCTGCTGAGGACGAATAAGCAGAAAATAAAAAATCACAAACATCAAAATAAGCGGCATAAACGTCATCAGCGGTCCACCAGGCTGTCCTCCAGCCGCAGGTGCTCCGGCCTGCCCCATTGCATGAGCGATACTTTCAAAAAACATCATTATCCTCCAAGGTTATCACCGCGCGACATCCATTATGTATCTCAGCGGAATATATACATTCTCCATGAGGTCCATGCCCTGCACAGACCTTTCCTCAGCCTCATCACTACTCAGAAGGTAGTCCTAAAATCTGACGATACTCTGCGACTTCCTGTTGCACAGCAGAAATAGCCTCGCGCTGCGCTTCGGTCAAAGCCAAACCTTCGGCCTGCCGCACATGATAGGCGTAACGAGCAAACTGCCGCCGATAGGCCATGGCTTTGGCAAAATTCAAATGCGCGTTCAAATGGTCTCCTTGCGCAGCCTGAAAGCGTCCTAAATATTCGAGCACCTCTGCATCGCGAGGCACTTCTTTCAACACGCGGTTCAAAGCGTCAATACCTGTGGCCACATCTCCCTTTTCTACTCCTGCCCGGGCATAGAAAAAAAGGGCAAGTAAATCTCGTGGCCTTTTCAGAACAGCAGTGTGCAAGGCAGAAAACGCATCTTCCAACCGCCCAAACTCAAAGGCAAAACGTCCATATTCACGCTGCCACAATGGATCCGCGCCATTGCACTGCATGGCCAGGGCAAAACTCTGGCGCGCATTTTCAGTCTGTTGTTGACGACTGTAGGCAATGGCTTCCCCAAGATGTGCCAGACATGCTGGCATGTCTTTAGCCGCACGAAATACAGCCAGAGCAGAACGTGCGTCTGTGTGCCAGGCCTGTGACATGGCCTTGGCCCGCAAAAACCGACTATTATCCGTACTGCGTGTACGCACCTCTTCTGGCAGACGGGCAATGCGCTCTTCCATGGCACCAATACGCTCGTTCATGCCCGGATGCGTGGTCAGATACGAGGGCACGCCGCCACCTCCGGCAATCCACTGCAATTTTCGAATACGCTCAAAGGCAGCAGTTATGCCCAGGGGATTAAAGCCCGCAGCCACCAGAAAATCCACGCCATACTGATCTGCTTCTGCTTCATTCTGGCGGGAATACTGCAACTGCAAGGCCTGGCTTCCTGCTAAAGACCCCAGGGCCAGAGCCTCCCCTGTTTCTCCCCGGGTCTGCGAACCAATCAGCACCCCGGCCAGCATACCCAGCATGGTCCCAACGCCGATAATCTTACTTTTTTCAATAGCCTTCGCAATATGCCGCTCTGAAACATGGGCCAGTTCATGGGCCAGAACACTTGCCAGCTCATCTTCTGAGTGGAGATTGGCGATCAGGCCTGTAAACACAGTGATATGCCCTGCCGCAGAGGCAAAGGCATTCATTGCTCCATGCCGCACCACTGTCACCTTGAGTGGAAACGGTTGTGGCGGCATGGTCAGGGCCAGACGATCAACAAGGTCGCGCACATAGCCACTGATCTCCACGTCTTCCACAACAGGAAAATACGTTTCAATCATGACATCAAACTTGCGAGCCAGTTCCAGTTCATCACGAATGGTAAACTCGGTCAGACTTGTCTGTCCTGGGGTCGGGCAGCACAGAACAAAAATATGTACCCAGCACATCCAGATTACAAAACGCGCTTTTAGCATGAGCACGCCTGGCGGGGATCAAAAAAAATCGGGCCTGTCCGCTTGTGGCCGCTGGTAAAAAAACGACGCAACGGCTCAGTGGCCATAAGAACATCCAGTGCGGCCTGCTCTGAGTCATGAAGCAAACGCCTTTGCTCTACGAGTTTGAGCTGAAAAAACGTGCGAAAAAGTTCTTCAACTGC
Source organism: Desulfovibrionales bacterium (assembly GCA_012727515.1). Classification (GTDB taxonomy): domain Bacteria; phylum Desulfobacterota; class Desulfovibrionia; order Desulfovibrionales; family Desulfomicrobiaceae; genus Desulfomicrobium. Next base: position 14,355 of record JAAYGZ010000175.1, on the reverse strand, counting down.
CGCGTAGGATTCAACGCCCAGCTGATCTAAATCTGAAGCACTGATACCGAGCCCATCCGTGGGCACGGCTTCTATGGCAGCCATAAGAGGTTCGGGTTGCGTCAATTCACGGCATAACATCCTGGCCAGATCGTATTCAACTGTTTTGGGAATAAACTGTAACGGGCTGATATCACCCACATCACCATGCAGAGTCCAAAATCCCATCAGCAGCTCATCAAGTTGATCTGTGCCCAACACACACCCACCATGCAACGATGCCGCATGATAAAGAAATTGCATACGGATACGGGCTTTGAGGTTGCCCTCTGCTACCGGGGTTGAACGGGGAAAGCAGGTCTGAAAATTTTGGGAAATCTGGGCGTACAGGGCAGACAAATCACAAACAGCCTGGACCGATAGCCCTTCAGGCGGATTAGCATAGGCTGTGGCAGCACGGACAGCCCGGTCAATTTCAGCCGGGGTATTGGACGTAATGGGCAGGCAGAAACCAAGGTAGGGAATATGGTGAACATGCAGCAGGGCTGCGAGAAATGAAGAATCAAGGCCACCAGACAGTCCGAGCACATACAGGTTCAGGCCTGTTTGGCGTAAATATGCTGCTAAAGAATCACCTAAGAAGCGTAAAAGCTCCGGACTAGCCTGAAGTGGCAAAAGCTCAAGCCAAACCTCATACGTATCGTCAGCCGGGCAGGACATCCGGGGCAACACAGACATAGCGTCTCCTGATCATGAATTCATCATCTCCAGAAAGTCTTTGTTATTCTTGGTCCCACGCATTTTGTCGAGTAAAAATTCCATACTGTCCACAGAATTCAGAGAGGCCATTATCCGACGCAAAATCCAGACCTTATTGAGCACATCTGGCTCCAGCAGCAGATCTTCCTTGCGTGTTCCGGAACGATTAAGATCAATGGCCGGAAACGTGCGCTTGTCTGATAAATGCCGATCAAGATAAATATCCGCATTACCAGTACCTTTGAATTCTTCAAAAATTACTTCATCCATGCGCGAGCCAGTATCTATTAAGGCCGTAGAAATAATGGTCAGACTCCCGCCTTCTTCAATATTGCGCGCCGCGCCAAAAAAACGCTTGGGCCGCTGCAAGGCATTGGCATCAAGCCCACCAGACAGGACTCGGCCTGAAGACGGCGTTGTTGCGTTATAGGCACGGCCCAGGCGGGTTATGGAATCCAGCAAAATTACAACATCAACCTTGCGCTCAACCAGACGCTTGGCCTTTTCCAGTACCATTTCTGCCACTTGGACATGGCGTTGTGGAGGTTCGTCAAAGGTGGAGCTGATCACTTCAGCCCGCACTGTACGCTCCATGTCAGTTACTTCTTCAGGCCGCTCATCAATAAGCAAGACAATAAGATACGCATCTGGATGATTTATGCTGATGGAATTGGCAATGGTCTGCAGCAGCATAGTTTTGCCAGTTCGGGGAGGGGCAACAATAAGACCACGCTGTCCTTTGCCAATGGGCGTCATCAGATCCATGATGCGGGCTGAATAATTTTTATCACCGTTTTCCAGACGAAACTGTGCATCGGGATAAATGGGAGTCAAATTATCAAAAAGCACGATGCGCTTGGCTTCTTCCGGCTCACGAAAGCAGATTTCTTTCACTCTCAGCAAGGCAAAGTAGCGCTCACCTTCCTTGGGCGGGCGAATCTGCCCGGAAATAACATCGCCCGTGCGCAGGCCAAAACGCCGTATCTGTGACGGAGATACATAAATATCATCTGGCCCAGGCATGTAACTATACATTGGCGAACGGAGAAAACCAAAGCCATCGGGCAAAATCTCCAGTACTCCTTCTCCAAAAATGGACCCATTCTGGGAAGCACAAGCCTGGAGTAAAGCAAAAATCATCTCTTGCTTGCGCAGTCCACTCATATTTTCAATCTGATAGGCGCTGGCAATGTCCATAAGTTCAGACATGGACTTGGTCTTCAACTCAGAAAGATTCATAACAATTCCTCATGGAGATGGAGAATAAAAAGGCGGGAGTATTTACTTTCATACTGAAAATATAAATTCTACAAGAATAGTCAGATGGATATTTCGATAGTATCTATGGCCCACATGGGCGGAGAAGAATTAAAATTTAGAATGAATGCGATAGTAAAAAGGCAGGGAAAAATACGTTACGAAAACATGCAAAAGGGGCCTAAGCCCCATTAATCCGCATCCGCAGCATCTTCATCCTCTTTTGCATGCAGAATATCTCCGAACAAAGCCTCAATAGACTTCTTGGCTTCAGCCTGTTCCTGTTGCAAGGCAAAAGAAAGTTCCAAAGAAATAAGGCTCATCGCCTGTTCCAAAAGCCGTCGCTCACCAAAAGATAATTCCTTGTCTTTACCAATAAGAATCAACTCTTTGAGTACATAAGCCACGTCACGCAGATCACTGCTTTTGAGCTTTTCAGAATATTCACGATACCGCCGGTTCCAGTTCTGTCCGGAGTAGCCGGTAAAGTCGGATCTATCACGCAAATATGCGTAGATCTCCATTGCTTGCTCCTGCGTGTACACACTGCGCAACCCAACATTGACAGCGTTTTCCACTGGCACCATGAGCGTCACATTGTTGCTCAAAATGCGCACAATAAAAAGCTCAGTCTCAACACCTCCGATGAGCTGGGTCTCAATCCGTTCGACCTTACCGACGCCCTGCGCGGGATAGACGACAAGTTCATCAATTGAAAACACAGGTGACCTCCACAAAATTATCTCCAATCAGCACAGAAGCTGTCATATACAACAAAAGCCAAAAAGAGTCCACTACATCCCTGAACACAAATTACCCATGCGAATGTAGCTGTTGCATGGCCTCTGCAAGCCCGTACCTGCAATATGTCTGTGTCGCTTCTGCTGCTCTGGCCAGAGTTTTGTCTAACACCGGAATTTCAGAGGCCATAAAAGGGCTGAGCACATAATCTGCCATTGCAACTGGATGCTCTGGGCGGCCAATGCCCAGTCGTAGCCGTGCAAAATCCTTGGTGCCCAAACTTTCGACCAACGACTTTAATCCATTATGCCCGGCAAGACCTCCGGAAAACTTAAAACGCATCTGACCCAGTGGCAGATCCAGTTCATCATGAAGAACGAGAATCTTCTCTGCGGGAATTCCATTACGCCGGCATAACAGCTGTATGGGTGGCCCACTTCGATTCATAAAATCCAGTGGCTTTGCAACCAGCCAGCGCGTCTGATCAGCGTGGAAACAAACGTCCCAGACATCAGCTTTTCCAGATCCGGACCGTGACGAAATAACTGCATCAGGCTGATCTGCCCACAGGGCTATCAAGCGATCCACAAGCATAAAGCCAAAATTATGCCGTGTGCGTGAATATCGTGGCCCTGGGTTGCCGAGACCAGCGATAAATCCATCATATGTCATGGAATACCATTCAACAGGGCAGGGTGGTCAAAGAAAAAGGCCCTGCAAGGCAGGGCCCTTTAAAATATAGAGACTATGCTGCTACTCGTCTTCAGAATCAGCTTTGACAGCACGTGAGGTCTGGATAGTGAGCACCACGTAATTGCGATCATACACTGCCTGCACACCTTCTGGCAAAGAAAGCTGATCAACAAAAACTTTGTCTGCAATATCCAGGGCTGTGACATCAACGGTGATGCTATCAGGGATTATTGTGGGCAGACAGCGCACCAAAACTTCTTCCTGGATAACCTCCAGCTTGCCACCCAAAACAACGCCTTTTGCCCTGCCCGTTGTCTTTACAGGCACAGTAACCTGAACTTCTTTATCCAGGTCAATGCCAATAAAATCCACATGGTCATAACGACGCTTCACAGGGTGCGAAACAAGTTTTTTAAAGAGAACAGTCCGCTTTTCCAACTGCCCATCCATATCAATATGGAGTTCAAGCATTTTAGAATAACGAACTTTTTCAAAGGCCTTGCCCAAAGCTGTATTATCTACAGTAAGAGGGATGTTCTCGCCTTTTGAATTGTAAAAAACTCCGGGAACCAGGCCCTGAACACGCAACCGCGCACACGGGCCCTTGCCCGTAACGCTACGCCGCGTCATCTGCAATGATACAACTTCAGACATGATATACTCCTTTATTCGCCAGCAGAATCAGGTTCATGCTGTTTTCAGCTAAAAAGAACGCTGACTGATGATTCAGAATGAATATTATGAATAGCCTTGGCAATCAGGCTGCCCACAGAAATAACCTTAAATTTATCACTTGCCGCTGCTTTTGCGTTGAGCGGGATTGTATCTGTAACAATGACCTGAGAAAAAGCAGAGCTGATCAAACGTTCAACAGCCGGCCCAGAGAGAACTGGATGTGATGCACAGGCCACCACATCTTCTGCGCCATTTTCCGCAAGCAAATTGCCAGCTTCTGTCATGGTGCCCGCAGTATCAATCATATCGTCAAGAACCACGGCTACTTTGCCCTTTACATCACCAATCAGCTGCATGGCATGAGCCTTATTAGGGCCTTCACGACGTTTATCGACAATGGCCAGGCCAACGCCCAAACGCTTAGCATAGGCCCTGGCACGCTCTGTTCCGCCAGCATCTGGGGAAACAATAACCAAATTACTCCCCAGCTTCTGCAGATAGTCCAACAGAACCTGGGCTGCATACAGGTTATCTACAGGGCAATCAAAAAAACCCTGAATTTGTCCAGAATGCAGGTCTATCGTTAAAACGCGGTCAACGCCGGCCACAGTGATAAAATCTGCAACCATTTTAGCACTGATAGGAGCACGGGCTACGACCTTGCGGTCTTGGCGGGCATAGCCAAAATACGGGATCACCGCAGTAACACGCCCGGCGCTAGCGCGTTTTAACGCATCAAGCATCAGACACAATTCCATAAGATTATGATTCACCGGCGCACAGGTGGGCTGCACAACATACACGTCATCACCGCGCACGTTTTCACCCATCTCCACCCGGATTTCACCATCGCTGAAGGTGTCAACCAGGGAGCGCGTAACCTTGCATCCTAAGTGATCACAGATACGTTCTGCCAGCAAAGGGTTGGCAGTACCAGTGACAATTTTTAATTCGCCTACACGCGGCATACAACAACCTTGGTGAAATGTATGGCTGGGGCGGGAGGATTCGAACCTCCGAATGACGGGACCAAAACCCGTTGCCTTGCCAGTTTGGCGACGCCCCAATATGCTTACGCTGAACAGGCAGCGTTACCAGCATGATTGATTGAATTACTGGGCAGAGATGTATCTGCCAGGTCAATACCAAAACTTACGTATCCCAGGCTACGTAGCACGTCTTGTGCACGCTCTGCCTGAAGCCGGGACTGAAAAATCCCAACAATACTTGACCCAGAACCGCTCATGACTGCGGCCTCGGCCCCACAGTTCAAGAGTTTCTTTTTTATGCTAGAAAGTACCGGAAATTCAGGAAAAACGACTTTCTCAAATGCGTTAAAAAAAACCAGCGATCGTGTGGAGGAACGGGTCATAACCACGCATTTTTGACCTGTCAACTCTTTTCTCAACCCAGTCTCTTGTCCCAGCTCATCCCAACGCTGGTAGGCCCAAGCCGTAGAAACCTGCACAGGCGGACAGACCAGCACCAAAAAATTACCTGTCAGATGCACGGTTGCAGACTCAAGAATCTCTCCTGCCCCGCACACCCAGGCAGGACAATCTTGTAGAAAAAAGGGAATATCTGCGCCAAGCGTTGCTCCCAGCGCAGACAGATCTGACTCGGACAACGCCAAACTGCCTGCCTGACGATTCAGCCAACGCAAAAACACTGCGGCATCACTGCTTCCTCCGCCAATTCCAGCGCCAAGAGGAATCTGTTTTTCCAGATACACGTGCAGCCCTGGTGCCCAGCCCGTCCACTGCTGATAGGCGCGATATGCCCTGGCAATAAGATTTTCTGCAGTGGCGAGTTCTGGACGCGAGCATGTCAAGACAAGCCCACTGGCATCATGCTCAGTCACATGCAAGGTGTCGTTTGGAACAGGAAGAGGATAAAATAAACTTTCCAGCATATGATATCCATCTTCCCGCACCCCAACAATATCTAAATATAGATTAACCTTGCATCCAGCATGAAGTTGTATTGTCATGACAGATTCTTATTATAGTGTTCATACAACACAGTACAGATGCATCCACATCACCTTACGGTTCAACAGGCAGTGTTCTGAAAATATTGCGTCCCTGGCGCTGCACCAAAAGCATGACCACGCCCTTGGATGCACCATCCCCTTTGATAACATCCTGAAATGCCTGCACACTATTTACCACCCGGCCATTGGCTTCAATAATCACATCTCCGGCTGTAACATCGTTTTCTTCAGCCACAGATCCCGGATCTATGTCCATCACCAGCAAACCGCGTGGACGATCCATGTTCAGTGCCTCTGCTTCCTGAGCAGTCAGGGGACGCAGCGCCAGCCCCAGGACAGTATTTCTAAGCTCCCCTGCTCCTGTATCGCGTCCGCCTTGGGCCACACGCTCGGCATTACGTTGTTCCAGGATAACAGGAATCATAAGCGTTTTGCCATTTCTCCATACAGAAAGATTAATTTTGACTCCTGGTAATAAATCACCAATTTTTCGCGTCAGATCGCCAGAGTTCTCAATTTCTACACCATCAACATTGATAATAACATCGCCAGCCTTGAGCCCGGCCTTCTCTGCCGGATCTCCAGGGGTGACACTGGAAACAAGTGCCCCGCGTGCCCGATCAAGGCCCAGAGCTTTCGCAGAGTTTTCATCTACATTTTGAATGGATACGCCAAGCCAGCCACGTTTAACAGTCTTAAATTCTTTGAGTTGGTCAATGACCTGTTTTGCCAACTTGCCTGGAATAGCAAAGCCAATACCCTGCCCAGAGGCAATAATTGCTGTATTAATACCAATTACCTGGCCTGACATATCAAGCAAAGGGCCGCCGCTGTTGCCCGGATTGATAGATGCGTCAGTCTGAATAAAATTATCATACGGGCCAGCGCCTATGGTTCGTCCTTTAGCGCTGACAATACCTGCGGTGACCGTATGGTCCAACCCAAAAGGATTACCTATGGCCAGCACCCACTGGCCGACTCGCAACACATCAGAATTTCCGAATTCTAATGCAGGGAGCCTGGTTCCGGCATCTATCTTCAAAAGTGCCAGGTCTGTTTCTTTATCTGTGCCAATCACCTCAGCATCATACGACTTCTCGCCCTTGCCGGACAAAAGGTTGACCTTGATACGGTCCGCACCATCCACAACATGATTATTGGTCACAATATACCCGTCAGCAGAGATAATGAATCCAGAACCCAAAGAACGCTGCTCACGCGGCACAGGGCGCCCCTGATTACCGAAAAAACGCTCAAATTGCTCAAAAAAATCCCCAAAAGGATTTTGGCCATGCGGGCCGCGAGGAAAAATTTGCGGCATAGGTGCTTGATTTTTATTTACCTTGACTGTGCTGATATTCACTACGGCCTGCCCGGCAGAATCTGCCAGTTGGGTAAAGTCAGGCAGATCAGCACTCATGGCCCCTGATGATGCCAAAAGCATCCCCAAGCATCCAACTATGCATAACATACGACGCATCACGGTGTTCATATAAACCTCCATCAATAAGCCATAAAGACAATATTACTTGTGAGAACGTGTTTGTGCGCAGCATTGATGAAAAAATTGCATCGCGCACCATTCAGACCAATACAAAAAGCTATGTCCATGCGGTACAAAACCAACATGCCCGCCAGTTTCAGGCATAATGAGTTCTATACAGGCATTGTGCATGGCTTCAGCTCGTGGATAGCATTGAGGGCCAAGAAACGGATCATTACGCGCATTAACAATACAGGTTGAAATACCAATGTGTGGCAGGTAGAGCTTACAGCTTGACTTGTTCCAATAGTCATAGGCATCAGCAAATCCGTGCAAAGGAGCCGTATATCTATCATCAAATTGCTGAAACGTAGTAATGTGTTCAATTCCTCGTATGTCAAGCGCATCTGGATACAAACGGGCTTTAGCCACTATTTTTTCCCGCAACTGGCCAAGCAGATAATGAGTATAGGGTCGGCACGACCACCTGGACAGGGCCTGGGCTGAGTTATGCAGATCGCATGGCACTGAAAATCCTACACAACCGTGCACAGAGTCTGGAACCACAGCCGGATTTTCACCCAAGTATTTGAGGGCGATATTTCCCCCCAGGCTAAAGCCCACCAAAAAAATCTGATCATAGACGCCCTGCTGCTGGAGAGCGCAAAGAACCTCATGCAGGTCACGAGTCCAGCCAGAATGATACATCTGTATAAGGCGGTTAGGCTCACCACTGCACCCTCGAAAATTGAATGCCAGCACATCGTGCCCAAAAAGCCTGGCTGCCCTGGCCATGCCCAGCATATATGTACGTTTTGAATGACCTTCCAGCCCATGCAGCAGCACAACTACTGAAGGGTGAGCGTTCCTGGACCAATCCAGATCCACAAAATCGCCGTCAGAAAGCTCAAATCGCTCCCGACAATAGCTGATCCGGGGACGTGGCCGCAGCAAGGGTGGAAATATGGTTTGAACATGACCAGAAGCAAAAGGAAAAGCTGTTCGTAAGCGCATCGTGTAATCTCATTAAAAATGAAAAAGCCCCCGAATTGACGAGGGCTTCTTTACAGAAAACCAGCTTTGCTGCGGGCACAAGCATCCCGCACTCAGCATGCTCTCTTAGTTGGCACTAGCCTTAAATTCATCACGTCTGTTCTTGGACCAGGCTGCTTCGTTAGAACCCTGGACTGCAGGATATTCTTCGCCATAGCTGATGATCTGCAGTCTGGAGGACTCAACACCCAACAGAACCAGGAACTCATACGCAGCACGCGCACGACGCTCGCCCAGAGCCAGGTTGTATTCTTCTGTGCCACGCTCGTCACAATGGCCTTCAATCAACAAAGACAGGGCTGGATTAGCCTTCAGCAAATCAGCCTTTTCCTGCAGAATCGCACGAGATTCCTGACTCAGCTCGTTGGAATCAAATGCAAAATAGATTTTGTCAGCACCGATTTTTTCAATGGCCTGGCGCTGCAGTTCTGCCAGACGCTGAGCTTCCAACTGCTCTGCAGTCAATCCACCCTGAGAACCACTGGAAGAACCAGCAGCAGAGTCGCCGCCTGGGGTAGAGCTGACCTTTTTGGAGCAACCACCAGCTGCAACTAACAACATCAACATAACCAAACCGAGTAATCCTAACTTCCTCATGACTTCCTCCGTTGACAAATATTTTTTCTCGCCTTTATAATTTCCCCCAGGCAGGAGAGCTTGTTTCTCCGGCCCCGGTTGGAATCAAAATTGGTTCATCCCCATGTTTTGTCGTGACATATATTTGCGATCCACCCGAACGAGTAGAAGCAAAAGCAACAAAATATCCATCTGGAGACCATGTGGGATCCTCATCACTACCTGGACCAAATGTCAACTGTCGTTCGCGTCCAGAAGCCAGATCTGCCAAGAAAATTTTATGTTGGCCTCCGACCATCTGCGCAAACACAACCTGCGTTCCATCCGGACTGATACTTGGTCCGGTGTTGTACTTGCCCGTCAGGGAAATACGCTGCACTGAACCAGAACTTAAATTTTTCAGAAATACATGCGGGTTACCCAGCCGACTGGACACAAAAACCATTTTCTGACCGCTGCGATCAAAATCCGGACCAATGTCAATAGCCCAGTTTTCTTCAAGAACTCGCCCTACGCTGAAATCTGATCGCAATTCATAAATATCAGGATTACCACGCATATCCAGGCTGATAACCACTGAACCCTGGGGGGAAAAGGTAGGCGCTACAAGAGTATTACCCGGCAAACGCTTTTTTTGCAATGCCCTGCTTTGCCGATCCCAGACACAAAGACTGTGAAATCTCTTTTCCAGCAAAACAAAAACCAGCCGTTGTCCATCATGCGACCAGGCCGGGCTCATACAAATTCCGTCAAGGTTGGTAATTTTCTGAATATTCTGTCCTTGTGCCGTGGACATATAGATTTGCTTGCGCGTACCTTCTCGCTTCACCATGGCCAGGTTAGAGCGAAAAAAATCTCCATTCCCTGTCAGTGCCTCCATCAAATCCGCACAAAATCGGGCCGCCACTTCAGGAATCTGCTGTGGGTTGGCAACTCCATACCCTTTGCCGACAACAAGACGCCCTGTATATACTTCATAGGCGCGCAGCTCTACCTCGCCAACTCCACCAGGCCGTGGAGACCACGCTGCTGTAACAATAATATCTGCTCGCGCGAGTTGGAATTTATGAAAATCAATATTTTGCCCAACATACCCACCAGGAGAAGGACCACCAACTATATCCCGCGCAGTAAGCATCGCAAAAAAAGGCAGAAAACCGCAATTGGCGTGGATACGCTGATTCAAATCCTCAGGGGCATTATTGGGGATTGTGGCCAAGGATGTACCAGCATCTTTGGGCAACGGTGAAGCCACAAAAAGATTTACTTTAGATTGTCCTGGTCCATATATATCGATGCTCATTACGTTTGCGGCATGGGCAGAAGCAATCCACCACAACAGCGCCACAACACAGAACAACAGCTTTTTCTTCACGCCGTGCTCCTATTCATTTTCCGTATTGTAAAATGTGATCATAAACGTCCCATCCAGGGCTTCTGGAAGCTGAGGAAGCTGTTTGGTGTCGCTGATAGCGCGCATCACAGAGGCGTCAAAATCAGCCCGCCCAGACCCTTTCACCATTTTTGATACTAGTATCTCGCCACTGCGGTTTACCTGTAATTCTACAGTGGTTGCCAGCACAACATTGGACATACGCGGAAAGCGCCAGTTCTGGCGAATAGCACGCACAATCTGTGTAGCATACCATTCGTCCAGTGTGCCCATGGATTCACCTTCGCCAGGGCCATCCCCGGCGCTGCCATCACCAGTGCCAGCCCGTCCAGAAACATCCCGCCCTGCAGCAGCCAAGGCATCTGCCAGAGCGTTTTTTGCAGTTCCTTTAGGATCGCCCTTGGCGCTGCCCTCAGAACTTCCGGCTTTTGCTCCCTTGGCCTGTTTGCTGACTTCGCCCAATGCCTGCGCTACAATATCTTCCTTGGACTGCTTTTTTTCTGCCTTGGTTTCCTTAGGCTTGGCGTCAGGTTTGGTTGCATTCTTGCTCTGCTCCTGGGCAACCTTTTTGGGTTCTTCCTTTTTCTGTTCCTCTTTCTTGGGCTCTTCTTTTTTTACTTCTTCTTTCTTTGGCTCTTCTTTAGTCGCATTTACCGTATCCTGCGGAAGAGGCGTGGCCGTATCCACAGGAACAGCCTTTTTAACCGGTTTTTTCTGCTCTGCCGGAGCTTGCGGTACTGCTTCTGCCGGTACGTCCTTGGGCAGTATTTTTTTGGAAGCAGCCTCCTGATTTGCGGCTAACTTAGGTAAACTTCTGGCACCGGGCTTGCCTTTATTGGCAGGGCCGACAATATCCACTTCGTAAACCCGCTGATCCAGATTAATGGAAACATGAGAACCAGTAGAGAGATACAACCCTGCCAGTGCAATCAGAATATGCAAGGCAAGGGAAAAAACCCAACTCAATGAGCGCAACGGAGTGGACACTGGAGCGCCTCTTAGGGTTTCTCGTCTTCAGGTTCCGCAACAACTCCCAATTTCTGCACCCCAGCAGCACGAACCTCGGCCATGACCTTAACGACCACGCCATAGGCAACTTCCTTGTCTGCCTGCAGATAGAGCAGCTTGCCCTGCTGAAAATTCATACGCTTCAAATTGTCTCCCAGATCTTCAATCTTGACTTCATATTTATCCAGCTTGATCCGTCCGTCGCGAAGAACCTTGAGCACAACTGTTTCGCTATCTTCGGGCAACGTCTCCACTGCTCTGGTTTCTGGCAGGTCCACTTCCACCCCTTGAGTCAGCATGGGCGCAGTAACCATGAAAATAATCAGCAGCACCAACATCACGTCCACAAAGGGCACGACATTGATTTCTGCGAAAAGTCCTCTCCCTGTTTGTAGATGCATGGTTTATTCGCTCCGCTTGTCCATCCACGGCAATTCTAGCTGCGCCCGGTTCAGAAATTCACTGGCAAAACATTCCATTTCTGTCTGCACTGTGGAGAGCATACCATGAAAGAAATTATAGGCAATAGTCGCTGGAATAGCCACCCCAAGACCAATGGCCGTGGCAACCAGGGCCTCGGAAATACCTGGAGCCACAGCAGCCAGAGCCGCTGTCTTCATCTGTCCAATGGCGTGAAAGGAGTTCATAATGCCCCACACTGTACCAAAAAGACCAATAAAAGGAGCTGCATTGGCGCATGTGGCCAAAAAGGGCAACGACCTTGCCATGCCACTCAAAGAATCGCTGACTCCCTGTTCAAGGACGCGCCGCAAATTATCACCCGCAACACGAAATTTCAGATTGGGATGAATAACGGACTGCTCCAGTCGTTTGAATTCAGCCAGGCCTTTTTTGGCAATAGGATACAAGGCAGAGCCACTCTGCTCACGCAAAATCTGCACCCCATCTGCCAGGTTAGTGGCATTTTGAAATAAAGCACGCTCCTGGATGGCCTTGCGCCGCCCAAAATTGATCTGAAAAATTTTGAAAAATATAATTGACCAGCTAATGAGCGACATAAGCAGCAAGGCACCCATTACACACTGCACAACCAGGGTTGCATTAGCGATCATATTCCAGATACTTAAATCCGAAGCACCTGCAAGCTGGGTTGTTGTCAGCGCCTGTTGGGCCAAATCCACAGGCTGAGTCACATCCATGGTTTGCACACTCTCAACCGGAGTTATCACACTCATATTATTCACCTTTATCTATTATAATTCTCTAGCCGCTCAAAATTTTTGGCTTCCCTACAGGGAAAGACTTTGCGACACAAGTGCCCAGGCACAGGCATCTGCGCGCAAATATTCTTCCTCACTCATACCAGCGCCCAGGGCAATACGCCGCCGCAACTCCGCGCCTGCCACATCGCGTGGCGCATGAGCGTCATTATTGACGACCACCTGGGCCCCGTGCTCCCTGGCCAAAGCCAGAACATGGCCATTGGTGTAGCTGTGCCCGCCACGCGTTGTAATTTCCAGCAGAACGTTGTTCTGCGCTGCCAGCCGAGCTTCTTCCGGACTGATCAATCCAGGATGAGCCAGCACATCCACGCCCGCCTCAATGGCTGCCAGATTAGTGCCCCGCTCCACAGGCTCCACAATGGTTTCTCCATGCACCACCACAATCTGTGCGCCCAGTTCCCTGGCCCTGGCTGCTTCCTGAGCAATAAGGCCTGGGGGCACATGGGTCAGTTCCACGCCTGGCACAATATGAATGTCCATATAAATGGAGTATTCCCTGGCCATGGCTGCCACACGGGGCACAATAAGCTCCATATTTGAGCCATCAGCATGATCTGTCAGGGCCACGGCCCGGTATCCGGCCACTTTGGCCCGCCGCGCCATCTCCGCAGGAATAAGTTCGCCATCACTGAAGGTGGTATGTGTATGCAGATCAATCATGGGTTACATCTTGTATTTGAGATCGTCTAAATTGTATTTGGACAAAATTTCTGTCCATTTTTCGCTGTCTTCGCCCTTTACTACTTCCTGGAATGTGCCCTGTTGCAGGGTTTTGTTCAGATCAAGAACCTCCTGCGCAACCCGAATCGGCACTTTGGCCCGCAAAGCCAGGGCAATGGAGTCAGAGGGGCGGCAATCTACCCGCTTTTCCCCTTCAGCAGTTTGCAGGACCAATTCTGCGTAATACATGCCTTCGCGCACAGCGATAATTTCAATACCTGTCAGCGCTGCCCCCAGCCTTGTGCACAGCGACATCATAAGATCATGGGTCATGGGCCGCGCCATCTCAACTTTATTCAAAGCCAGAGAAATAGCCATGGCTTCTAATGCACCAATCCAGATAGGAAAAATCGTATCATCTGTGTCGTCTTTTAAAATCAGAATCGGCATCTGGGATTCTTCATCCAGGGCCAATCCAAAAACACTCATCTCTACCACGGTGTACCTCTTATTTCCGCTACTAACGAATGTTTTTTTGCTGCGATAATGCGCACTGGCACCATGCGGCCTATCAGATTTTCAGTGGATGCGGAAAAATTAACCACACGGCCTCCGCCATCCCGTCCTGTCCAAAAAATTGTGTCATGCTCTTGCTTTTTGCTCTGCCCTTCCACCAGCACTTCTGCCTCTGATCCCAACAGGGCGGACAATTCTGCCGCAGTAATTATATTTTGCGCTTCCTGAAAAATTCGCAGACGCTCGGCTTTTTCCTCTTCCGGCACCTTAAAGGGCAAACGCTCGGCTCGCACTCCTGGCCGGTCTGAATACTTGAAGGAAAAAG
>JAAYGZ010000174.1 GCA_012727515.1 Desulfovibrionales bacterium | reverse complement strand
TCGCCAACCTTGGCAATTTCTTCCAATACCTGCTGTTGCTGATTGACCTTGACCGGGTACACACCGCGAAACTCTGCCGTGTATTTGAGCTCTTTGATGGCTTTGGCAAAGGAGGCATGAAGCAGGGAAATCTGGGCATCAAGCAGATTTTCAATGCGCAGCAACACGGGCAGGCCCAGGCCGCGCTCCTGCAAGCCGCCGATAATAGAGGCTATGGGCACGCACACATCCTGACCTGGAAAAGGCGTAATGCCCAGCTTGCCATCTGGCGTGATAGTAAAATATCCGCCGCCCCAGTTATCCACACCGTATAATTCTGCGGAACGCTCCACAGTCCATTTTTCCAAAGTCCGGGATCGCATGACACCACCTCCACGTAAGTACGTACCAGTCCCTGGCCCGGAACTGACCAGCGCCCCGTCTAAACAGCAGGATGCAAACCGTCAACACAGGCCCTGGGTGTCAGCAGGGCGAACGCATCTTAATCCTTAAAGATTCGCCAGTGTTCGCGGAATGCGTGCCCAATTTTCCGCGCGTCAGCAGGAAGGCTGGAAATGTAGTATCGCGTACTCTTTGTTTTATCAGAAACAGCAAGGCAGCCTTGGGTTGCCTTTTTTTACAACCCGTGGGAGTTCTGAGACATGACAAGCCGTCACGCTGATTTTGTCGCCAAGTATTTTGAGGACATCCTGGATGCACTTCCTGATGGAGTGTTTATTTCTGATGTTTCGGGCATTACCTTGCGCGTTAACCGCATGTATGAGCAGCTGACCGGCCTGAAGCAGGAAGATGTCCAGGGCAAACAAGTACGTTCGCTGGTGGAAAACGGTATTTTTGACAAAATTCTGAATCCGGAAATTGTGCGCACAGGCAAGCCAGCAACCCATGTGCAACAATTACAAAACGGAAAAAGGCTGGTTCTTTCAGGTTTTCCTGTGTTTGATGAACGCGGAACTCTGCGGCTCGTGGTGACCTTTGTCCGAGACATCACCATGATCACACGCCTGAATGAACAGATGGATGAGCAGCGCCAGCTCATAGATCATTTTCACAAGCAGATGGCCTATATATCCAATGAGCAAAGCAAGGCCCTGACTCCTGTGTATGTAAGTTCAGCCATGCAGGAAGTTGTTACTGTTCTGCTCACTGTTGCGCCCACTGATGCCTCTGTTTTACTTCTGGGAGAAACCGGGGTGGGCAAAGATGTGTTTGCCCGACTGACACATGCCCGCAGCAATCGCCAAGACAAGATATTTCTTAAAGTGGATTGTGGGGGTATTTCTGAAACCCTGACAGAGTCGGAATTATTTGGCTATATGCCCGGTGCTTTTACAGGGGCGTCCAGTAAGGGCAAGGCCGGATATTTTGAGTTGGCTGATGGGGGTACGGTTTTTTTAGACGAGATTGGAGAACTGCCGCTGTCCATGCAGACCAGGTTGCTGCGCGTTCTTCAGGATGGCGAAATTATGCGGGTGGGCGCTACGCGCACCAGCAAGGTCGATGTACGGATCATTGCTGCAACCAATAAAAATCTGGCAGAATGTGTGGAGCAGGGCACATTCAGACGTGATCTGTATTACAGGCTGAACGTAGCTCCTGTGACTATTCCTCCGCTGCGCGAACGCCCTGATGATGTGCGCCCTCTGGTAGAACATTTTTTGCATTATTATTCGAGCAAATATGGCAAGCGCATGGCCATGATGGACATTACCATGACTTTGCTGACGTATCATCAGTGGCCTGGCAATGTGCGTGAATTGCAAAACGTGGTCCATGGTCTGGTCATTACCAATAAGGGATCGCATATTTCTCCCAGGGATCTGCCACCCCATCTTCGCGAAGATGGGGCGCAGGATATGTCCTATTGTGATGCTCTGCTTTCTGGCGGGCGTCCACTCAAGCAAATTATGGGCGATATGGAACGGGATTTTCTGCAACAAGCCATTGCTCTGCATGGTTCTGTGCAAAAGGTTGCCGATCTGTTTCAGGTTGATCGCAGCACTATTTTTCGTAAAATTCAGAAAAGATAGGGGCCTGCACAAAAACAGGGCGTTTGTTGTTCAGAAATATTCTTCCAGCAATGCGTGCAGATCATCCGCTGTTCCCTGGCGCGGGTTATTGTCCATAAGACGCCTGGCAGCCGCAGCACGTTCAGCAATACCTCGCAACTCGGCGCGCTTGATGCCGTGAGCAGCAAGACCAGGTGTAATGCCCAGATCTGCCACAAGATCTTTCATGGCGCATGCAGCATATCCCGCGCACTCCTGTGGTGTTTTTCCCTGCGGATCACAGCCCAAAATCTCTGCAATATGAGCATATTTTTCTGGTGCAGCCTGGCAGTTAAACATTATGCCCATGGGAGCCACTGCGGCTACAAGCAGGCCGTGGGGGAGGTGATGTTCAGCTGGGGCTGCCATGGCAATGGCGTGAATAACCCCATTTTGCGTGTTGGAAAATCCCATGCCAGCCAAGGCTGAAGCATAGAGCATATCAGCTCTGGCTGTGAGATGCTGACCATCAGCACAGGCTGTGCGGATGCTTCTGGCAATACAACGCATGGCCTGGAGATTAAGCCCGTCTGTAATAGTGGTGGCCGTGCGATTCACATAGGATTCCATGGCATGAACAAAGGCATCCATGCCTGTGCTCGCAGTAATGCGTGAAGGCATGGAAACAGTGAGTTCCGGGTCAAGTATTGCTGCTTTTGCGTATAAATAGTCGCTGACAATGGCTTTTTTTGCATTGTTGTGTTTGTCTTCCAAAACCGCAATGCTCGTTACCTCACTGCCCGTGCCCGCAGTTGTTGGAATGAGAATTGTGGGCATACAGGGGCCGGGCACAAGGTCCTGGCCAAAGTATTTTTCAATCGGGCCTGGATGCCTGGTCAGGACAGCCGCAGCCTTGGCACAGTCCAGAATACTACCGCCTCCAAGTCCGATGATCACATCTGCCCGGCATGACCGTGCCGCTGCTGCACAGTCTTCTGCATCAGCCGGGCATGGCTCTGCTGTGTCACGGGCAAAAACTGTGGCAGAGATACCATGGGTTTTCAGATCAGCAACAATGGGAAGATGAGTTTTTCGTCGGACAAGGCCTGTGCTTGTCAGAATGAGGGCCTGTGTTGCGCCGACTCGATGAACTTCACGGGCAATGCTCTGTACAGCGCCATTACCGGAAATAATGCGCGCAATAGTCTGAAATGTATGAATCATGGTTGTGTTTTCCTGGGTGTTATAATGATGGGCTGTGCAGTGGGTGCGTAACGACCAATACAAGCCATAGTTTTTCGTTTTGGTGCGTAGTATATGGTAGCGGGGCAGGGAGTGGTGCGTCAAATATTCACTGGCCAGAAAAAATGTATGCACATCTGCTTGACAGCCTGTCGCTGAATGGGCAGGGCAATCTGCATGAAAGCCAATACTTTGTATGTTTCCTGTTCCTGGTGGTGGCAGCGTGATATTTATGCTGCGGGAAGCATTTTGGCCTAGTTTTTACGTTTATATACCCAAGATAGTAGCCGCGGCAGTTCATACTGACCGCGGTTTTTTTTTGCCACAACCTTATTCTTTCAGGAGATACGCCATGACTCTGCCTACAGCCGATGGTTTTTTTGGTGCTTATGGAGGACGATTTGTTCCAGAACCCATTCAGCCCATTTTGAGTGAACTTGCCGAAGCCTTTGAACGCTATCGCCATGATCCTGAATTTTTGCGCGAGTACAATTATTATCAGCGCCAGTTCAATGGCAGGCCCAATCCTTTGTATTTTTGTGATCGTCTGACAAAAAACTGTGGCGGAGCAAAAATTTACCTTAAACGCGAAGACCTGAATCATCTGGGAGCGCACAAGGTCAATAACACCTTGGGCCAGATTCTGCTGGCCAGGCGCATGGGTAAGAAAAAGATCATTGCTGAAACCGGAGCTGGTCAGCACGGCGTAGCCACAGCAGCCACCGCAGCGCTCATGGGCATGGAATGCACCATTTACATGGGGGCAGTGGATGTGGAGCGCCAGAAGCTCAATGTGTTTCGTATGCAGATGATGGGTGCGCGTGTGGTTTCGGCTGAAAGCGGACAAAAAACATTAAAAGAAGCTGTGGATGAGGCTCTTGGGGCCTGGGTGCAGGACGCGCAGAACACCTTTTATCTGCTTGGTTCAGCCGTTGGTCCGCACCCATATCCGCTCATGGTACGGGAGTTTCAGTCCATTGTGGGCCGGGAAGCCAGGGCCCAGATTCTGGAAGCAGAAGGGCGCTTGCCGGATTACTGTGTGGCCTGTGTGGGCGGTGGGTCCAATGCCATTGGATTATTTTCTGAATTTATCCCGGACTCAGAGGTCAGGCTCGTTGGCGTTGAACCAGCCGGGCGCGGGCTTGACTATGGCCAGCACGCAGCCACGCTTTGTCTGGGCGAGCCTGGAGTCATGCATGGGTTTCATTCGTACATGCTTAAAGATCAGGCAGGGGAACCAGCCGCAGTCTATTCTATTTCCGCAGGCCTGGATTATCCCAGTGTGGGACCAGAGCACGCGCATCTCAAGGATTCTGGCCGTGCTCAGTATGTTTTTGTTTCCGATCAGGAGGCTGTAAACGCCTTTTTTGCGCTTTCGCGCACAGAGGGCATTATCCCTGCCCTGGAATCTTCCCATGCCCTGGCCCATGCTTTGCGGCTGGCCCCAAGCCTGCCGCCGGAGGCCATTATTATTGTTAATTTATCAGGTCGGGGTGACAAAGATGTGGAGCAGGTTGAGCGCATGGTGGCCAACAATGAGATCAGCGTACCAGGCGTGTGAGGCGGCTGTTTGCAAGCAAAGCAGGGGCTGAGGTTGTTCAGCCCCTGCTCTGAGTGTTATTTTTCTGGCGCTGCTGACGCATTTTCTGCTGGCGGCTCTGCTGGCAGGGCCACAGGCGGTGCAGGTTGCTCAACAGTTGAATTGGTTTGTGTTGTCGCGTAAAAAGGTTTCAGGCTTGTTGCCAGCTTTTGGATATATCCTTTGTCCCAGGCCATGCCCAGGGCCACAAACAGAGCCAGCAATACGGCCCAACGTTTCCAGGGCGTTTTTTTCTCCGCAAAGGGATCTCGCAGAGAGCGCTGCGCTCCGGGCGGAAGTTCAGCCATTTTGGTCAGGGTTGCGCCAAAAGGGATGTTGATACTGGCCCGGCTGTTTATGGCCCAGCCGCCAGCATCCAGAATCGGACCAAGGGTGCGCTGCCGGAGCTTGATATAGGCAATAAGCATGGATGGTCCGGAAACCATCATCAGCACAGCGCCAATGGTCAAAGGCATCTGCCACAGCGGCAGGGATAAAAATCCGCCCACAATTGAGGCCAGTGCCGTGCCAATCGCACCAAGAGCCAGGCCAATGGCTGCAAAAATACCGGCGAACTTGCCCACATCAAATGGAGTTTTGGCCGGGGCATCGGTTTTGGTTGTTATTTCTGTCAGCTTGGCGCCAGCTCCAGCATCTACGGCCTGGTCCTTGGCAGCGGC
>JAAYGZ010000173.1 GCA_012727515.1 Desulfovibrionales bacterium | reverse complement strand
TCCATAAGTTGAGACAGGCTTATGGTGCGCATTCCAAAAATACGCAACAACATCGGGAGATTAATTCCTGTGAGAACATCAACTTTGTCTGGCTGCAATAGGGACAGGCTGATGTTTGAAGGTGTTCCGCCAAACATATCAGTCAGAATAACAACACCATCCCCTGTATCAAGCTGTTTTACTGTTGCTTTGAGTTGGGCAATGAGTTCTGCCATGTCTATATTGCCTTCAACAGCTATATGGGCATGTTGTTCCTGGGGCCCTAAGATAATTTGCGCTGCATCTAAAAGGTATTTGCCATATTGGCCATGTGTGACAACAATCACTCCAATCATGTTTCCTCCACATTTATCCAAGTCTGCAATGCCTGTGCTCAACAGAAACTGTATATCCATGTGCCCGTAAATGGTTGGCCACTGCTTCTGTGACCGCCACTGACCTATGCCGACCTCCGGTGCAGCCAAAAGCCATTGTCAAACGATAACGCCCTTCTGCTGCATAGAGAGGCAAGGTAAAATCCAAAAATTCAAACAGGCGTTGAGAGTAGTCCTTACCTGGATCTGTAGTCAGGACATAGTCTGCAATGGGCTTGTCCATACCAGAAAGGGGGCGCAAGGTTTCATCAAAGTACGGATTGGGCAGAAAACGCAGGTCAGTAACCGTATCTGCTTCAGTTGGCGCGCCGTATTTAAAGCCAAAGGAAATAAGATGAATGCGCATTCCAGGCGTGGCAGCTTTAAGGACATCCCACTTATCCTGAAGGGTGCGGCGTAAATCGTGAACAGAATAATGTGATGTATCAAGCACCAGGTCAGCATGATTGCGGATTGGTTGCACCAGTTCCCGCTCCCGTTCAATGGCGCCTTCCAGGCCAAGGCCAGAAGAGGCCAGGGGATGGGGGCGGCGCGTGGCTGCGTAGCGACGCAAGAGAACCTCTGTAGAGGCGTCAATAAATACAAGCTGTGGGCGAGTCGCCAGGTTTTGCATGTCACGCAACACGGTTTGCCATTGTCCTACAAAGTCTGGCTGGCGCAAGTCCATGCCAATGGCCAGCCCGGAATAGGCTTCATTGGCAGAATGAAAAAAAAGTTCTGTGAGGGCTGTGGCCATGCGTGCTGGCAAGCCGTCAACGCAAAAAAAGCCCAGATCTTCAAAAACATGCAGAGCTGTGCTTTTTCCAGACCCAGACATGCCCGATATAATGACGATTTGCTTTGTTTCATTCTGCATAGGCTACACTGTCTGCAAAAGTTTCCACAGGCCATCATGGTCAGGAGCCACCGTAAAGGCGTGACGAAATGATTCGTCTTTTAAAAGGCGAGAAATGGTCGCTAACAGCTTTAAATGAAGTCCAACCACGCTTGATGGAGCAAGCACAGCGAAAAAAATTGTTGCTGGTTTATGGTCCAGGCTGGCGAAATTGACTCCTTCATGGCTGCGGCCCACAATAATAAGTGTCGCGTCCAGAGCATCTACCTTGCCGTGCGGAATGGCAACTCCATCTCCAATGCCTGTGGTGCCCAATTTTTCCCGGTCCATAAGAATCTGTGCGAGCTGCATTGTATCCAGGCCTGGATGCGTGTGGACCAAAGGGGAAACAAGTTCGGCCAGAACCTCGGGTTTGGTTCTGGCCGAAAGGTCGGGAAGAATGAGGCGAGCGTCCAAATAACTGGCCAGCTTCATGCCCTATACCCCTGGATCAATCAGCCCAAAATCCTCATTTTTGCGGCGATATATAACATTAATACGCTCTGTCTCAGCATTGAGAAAAACCAGAAATTCATGTCCGCTGCTTTCCAGCTGCAATGCAGCTTCCTCCACAACCATTGGTTTTGGTTCATAGTGGTCTGTGCGCTCAATGATGTGTTTGCGTGCGCCTACATTGCCGTCATCAAAGCGAATAACATCCATACGCACTGTGTCGCCTGCTCCTTTGCGCCGGCTCTTATCCTTGTCGCGCTGTTTACGCATCTGGCTTTCTAATTTGTCCCACACCAGATCAACAGTGGAATACATATCTTCACTGTCTTCACGGGCAGAAATATGCACATTTTTCCCTGTTAAGACCACGTCAGCAATATGACGGAATTTTTCCACTTCCAGATTAACCTGAAGTTCAGCATCATCAGTGCCTGTTATAAATTTACCCAGTTTGCCAAAACGCTCACGAGCGTACTTACGCAGATGGTCAGAAGGATCAAAATTTTTGAAGTTAAAGGTAATTTTCATAGAAATCTCCTTACGTTGCAGGTCAATCCGTTGGCCCATTGGCCTTAACGGATGGGGTTATCAAAAAAATTGTTTGCGTTTTGATGAAGATTCAATGCCCAGTACAGCGCGATACTTGGCCACAGTCCGCCTGGCGATATTCACATCCAGTTCTTTTTTCAGCTCAGCAGCAATTTTTTCATCACTGTAGGGCTTTTTTGGATCTTCCTCACTGACCATTTTTTTAATGATGGCCTTAACTGATTCAGAGCCTACCTGAGTGCCATCATCCATTTCCAGAGCTGAATTGAAGAAAAACTTGAGTTCAAAAATTCCGTGGGGCGTGGCCACGTATTTATTGGTGGTAATTCGGCTCACCGTTGACTCATGCATTTCAATATCATCAGCCACATCCTTAAGAATCAAGGGCTTAAGTTTTGTGACTCCGTGTTTGAAAAAATCATGCTGGAAACGAACAATGCTTTCAACAACCTTGTACAATGTTTTCTGGCGTTGATGCAAACTTTTCATCAGCCACATGGCTGAGCGCATTTTATCGTGCAGGTATTCCCGGTCCGGCCCTTTGACAGCCAGGGACATATCTTCCATGTAGTACGGGCTTAGTTGCAAGCGCGGCAGGCCGTCATCATTCATCACAATGACAAATTCATTCTCATATTCATATACAAAAACATCCGGGCTTACATATACCGTGCTTTCGCTGCCGTAACTGGCCCCTGGCATGGGGTCCAGGGTCTGGATAATGTCCAGGTATGCCTTGAGATCTTCCATCAGAATCTTGAATTTACGTAACAGGGGCTTATACCGCCTGTTTTCAATATCTTCCAGATGATCACGCACCAAAGAAACAAGGATGGGGTCGTCCTGGCCAAGGGTTTCCAATTGCACCAGCAGGCATTCTTGTGGTGTTCTGGCTGCCACGCCAACAGGATCAAAATGCTGAATACGGTGCAGCACATGCTCTATTTGTTCTGCCGGAAAGTCTGTCTCAGCAATAAGTTCATCCAGGGAAGATTCTAAGTAGCCTTGAGAATCCAAGTTATTGATGATGGCTTCACCTATCAGCACATCATTATCTGAAAGGGGAGAAAGGCGCAGTTGCCACAGCAGGTGGCCTTGCAGGGATGGTTTGCCAGCCAGACGAGCTTCATAGGACATCATTTCTTCAAGGGCTTCTGTTTCCTTGAACTGAACCTGCTTGGCTGTGCTTGAAAAGTCTCCGAGATAGTTTTCCCAATCAGCATTGCGCATGAGGTCTGCTTCCTCATAGGCAACTGCTGCGTGGTCTTCAGG